>JBAPMH010000382.1:0-17269 GCA_049278515.1 Chthoniobacterales bacterium | reverse complement strand
GGCCACGATCGCTCCGCACGGGACGTACCCGCCGCTCAGGCTCTTCGCGAGCGTGATGATGTCCGGCTCGAGGTTCCAATGCTCGAACCCGAACATTTTTCCGGTCCGCCCGAGACCGGTCTGGATTTCGTCGCAAACCAGCAGGGTTCCATGTCTCCGGCAGAGTTCCTGGGCCCGAACAAAGAAATCGGTCTTGGGCGATTTGCAGCCCTTCCCCTGGACCGGCTCGATGACGAAGGCGGCAACGTCACGTTTCGCCAGCTCGCGTTCGAGCGTCTGAATATCGTCGAGCGCAACGCGGGTTTCGAACCCTTCCATCAGTGGACCGAACCCTTCGGTGAAACTCTCGCAGCCCATCAGCGAAAGCGAGCCGAGGCTGAGCCCGTGAAAGGCGCTTTCGAGCGAAATGACCCGCTTCCGTTGGGTGGCGGCTCGCGCGAATTTGAGCGCGCCCTCCATCGCTTCCGTGCCGGAGTTGCAAAAGAAAACCGCGTCGAGGTGCGGCGGCGTGCGTTTGGTGATCGCCTCGGCCAGGAGCCCGCTGAGGAGCGAACAATCCATCTGGACCATGTTCGGCAGGTCGAGCTCGAGCACATCGCGAATCGCCTTCTTCAGGACGGGGTGGTTCCGGCCGATATTGAAAACGCTATAGCCGCTCAGGAAATCGAGATAAGCGGCGTTATCCATGTCATAGAGATAAGCGCCCTCCGCGCGGGCATAGACTTTGTCGAATCCGATCACCCGTTGCGCGGCCACGAGGGTGCGGTTGAGGTGGCGCTCGTGCAGCTGGTAATTCTCCCCCAGCCGCGCCGCCACGATTTCTTTCAGGTCAAAAGCCATCGGGTTCGTTTTAGCCGATTTAGGGGCAAAACGCAACGCGCGCCGCCTCGACAGAGCGAGGCGGCTACAGCGAGAGACAAAAAGGCCGCGGACTTCGCACGGAAATCCGCGGCCTCCAGGATTGGTTAATGTCGTTGTTTACTCGTCTACTACGACGCGCTCCACGACGCGCTTCTCTCCGGTGCCCGTGTAATAGACACGAACTTTCTGACCGGACCGCAGCGGAGCGGTAATGATTTTGCCCGCCCCATCAAGAATGCGCGCGGTTGTTCCCAGGACGAAGTCGACCGGGCCTTCGGGGCCTTTCACTATGACCCTCTTGCCCGGCTCGTAAGTCGTGATTGTGCCGGACGAATAAGTCGTCGACTCAGTGGTTGTCGTGACCGGTTCCGTGGATGTGGTCGTCTTCTCCGTCGTTGTTGTGCTCGTCTGGGCGAAAGCGAATGGCGCGATCGCGGCGCAAGCGAGAATTAGGATTCCCTTTTTCATATTAGTTCCCTCCTATGGTTGTTGATTTCTGACTGATTAGTTTCGTTTCCAAACCAGTCACCGGACGCTCGAGCAGAGCGCTGCCGGTCCAGAGTTAGACCGCACCCGCGGGGCGCGTATTCAATCTTTAGAAAATTTTCGCGGGTTGAGCGACCCGGCACATCAGCTAACGTGCGCAACCGATGTCCGTTACAACTGACCCAGTCGTCACGCCCGAAATGGTCTCCAAGCACGGGTTGTTGCCCGAGGAATACGAACGCATCAAACAAATCCTTGGGCGAGAGCCGAACTTTACCGAGCTCGGAATTTTTTCCGTGATGTGGAGCGAGCACTGTTCCTATAAGAATTCACGGCGCGAGCTGAAGAAATTTCCCACGACCGGCCCGAACATTCTCGTTAAGGCTGGCGAAGAAAATGCCGGCGTAGTCGATATCGGGGACGGATGGGCGGTGGCGTTCAAGATCGAAAGCCACAATCATCCGAGCGCCATCGAGCCGTTCCAAGGCGCAGCCACGGGCGTCGGCGGCATCATTCGGGATATTTTCACGATGGGGGCGCGGCCTGAGTTTCTCCTCAACTCATTGCGCTTCGGGCCGATCGATGAAAATCGGAAAGCGGATACCGGAGAGCGGAAAAAACAAATCGCGCACAATCGGCGGCTTTTTGCGGGCGTGATCGCGGGCATCGCGCACTACGGTAACTGCATCGGGGTCCCGACCATCGGCGGCGAAATTTATTTTGATGAGAGCTTCGAAGGAAATCCGTTGGTGAATGTTTTTTGCCTGGGAGTCCTTCGCCACGAGCAACTGGCCCGCGGAGCCGCGAGCGGAGTCGGCAACCCGGTCTTCTACGTCGGGGCCGAAACCGGACGCGATGGCCTGGCGGGGGCTGCGTTCGCTTCCCGGGAATTGACCGACGAATCGCGGCAGGACCGGCCCGCCGTGCAGGTGGGCGATCCGTTCAAGGAGAAGCTGCTCCTGGAAGCCTGTCTCGAACTTCTGGCGACCGACGCGGTGGCCGGAATCCAGGATATGGGAGCGGCGGGGCTTACCTGCTCGACCTGTGAAACAGCCAGCCGCGGCGGGACCGGGGTCGAAATCGATCTGGCCAAGGTTCCCAAGCGCGAGCCCGGCATGACGCCATACGAGATTCTCCTCAGCGAATCACAGGAGCGCATGCTGATCATTGCCAAGCGCGGCAAGGAGAATGTCGTCCGCGAGATTTTCGAAAAATGGGATGTGCCCTGCGCGGAGATTGGCCGGGTGACGGATGACGGCATGATGCGCGTCCGGAACAACGGATCGCTCGCCGCCGAAATTCCGGCAAAGCCACTCGCGGATGAAGCGCCGCTCTATTCGCGCGAAGCGAAGAAGGGAACCGCGGATAACACGGATGACGGGGATTGGATCAAGAAAATATCCGAGTCATCCGCGAAATCCGCGGTTGATTCTCTCCGCGAATTGCTGCGCGAACCGACGATCGCTTCCAAGAATTGGGTTTATCGCCAATACGACCACATGGTCCGAACGGGCACAGTGGTCTGGCCGGGATCGGATGCGGCGGTCTTTCGCGTCCGGGAGGCGAACAAGATTTTGGCCGCAACCACCGATTGCAATTCGCTTTATTGCCGGCTCGATCCGCGCGAAGGCGGCCGCATCGCCGTGGCCGAGGCGGCTCGCAATCTCACCTGCTCGGGAGCGATGCCGCTCGCCGTCACCGACAACCTGAATTTCGGAAATCCCTACAAGCCCGAAAACTTCTGGCAGTTGCGCGAATCGGTGGAGGGCCTTGCCGAAACCTGCCGCGCCTTTGGCACCCCGGTCGTGGGCGGAAATGTTTCCCTCTATAATGAGAGCCCGGCCGGGGCCGTCGATCCTACGCCCACGGTGGCGATGGTCGGACTGATCGACGAAGAGGCGCATATCACAACCCAGTTTTTCAAATCCGCGGGCGACATCGTTATTCTCGTCGGCGAAATCGGCCACGAAATGGGCGCGAGCCACTTCCTGAAAGTCTGCCATGGCCGCAAGGAAGGGCTGCCTCCCCGGCTCGATCTCGAGCGTGAGCTTGCCGTCCAAAAATCCGTCCGCGAGCTGATTCGAGCCGGGCTGGTCCGAAGCGCCCATGATTGCTCCGAAGGCGGCCTGGCCGTGGCGCTGGCGGAGTGTTGTTTCAATCCCGCCGGACTCCTCGGCGCCGACATCCGGGTCGCTCAGAACGGATTGCGCATCGAACAGATTCTCTTCAACGAATCGCAATCCCGCATTCTGATCTCGGTCGCGGAGAACAAGGCATCGGAGGTTTTGGAACTGCTGAAGGAGGCCGGCACTCCGGCGCTCCGTCTGGGCGTGACCGGCGGTGAATTTCTTTCCCTCGCGATCGATCAGGAATCGATTCGCTGGTCCGTCGGCGAATTGTTCGATGACTGGTATTATTCCATCGAACGGACCCTGGCGGGCGATTGAGGCGCGAGGAGCGGCTGGAAATTCCGGCCGTCGAAAATAATCCACCACGAGTCCAGATTATTGTTGGAACCGGGCCGAACGAGTGATTGAACGTAGGCTCGCTTGATGGAATGTACGGACACGATGTTTGCTGATTTTCCAATGGAAACCAAAACGCCGGAAACGCACCCGTTTCCACAGCACGAGTGCGGCATCTTTGCGGTCTTCGGCCACCCGAACGCGGCAGTCCTGACCTATTACGGACTTTTCGCGCTCCAGCATCGCGGCCAGGAAAGTGCCGGCATCGTCACGACCAAGGGCGCCGGATCGACCTTTCAACTGCATCGCGATATGGGTCTGGTCTCGCAGGTTTTTGGAGCGCAAGAACTGGAGCGCTTGGCGGGGACGCGCGCGGTGGGACATACGCGGTATTCCACCACCGGCTCGAGCACCTTGAAAAATGCGCAGCCGTTCGTGGTCGATTGTTTTCGGGGCCAGATCGCGGTGGCCCACAATGGCAACCTGATCAATGCAGCGGTCTTGCGCGACGAGCTGGAACGGAAAGGCTCCATTTTTCAAACCACGGCCGACAGCGAGATCATCCCGCATTTGCTCGCCCAGCCCTCGAAAAATGGCGGGACCCCGCTGAGTGTGCTGCGCCGGCTCGAGGGTGCGTTCAGCCTGGTTATTATGAGCGAACGCGAGATCATCGGCGTGCGCGACCCGAATGGCTTTCGCCCCCTTGTTCTTGGCAAACTGGACGGCGCTTACATTCTCGCCTCCGAGACCTGCGCCTTCGATCTCGTCCACGCCGAATACATTCGCGAAGTAAAACCGGGCGAAGTCGTCATTATCAGTGAAGACGGAATTCGCTCCGAGTGGCCGTTCCCGCAGGAAACAGAGGCCTTCTGCATGTTCGAGTATGTCTATTTCGCGCGACCGGACAGCATCATGGGCGGCGTAAATGTCGCCAAGGTCCGCACCGAAATGGGGCGTGAGCTGGCGAGAAAATTCCCGGTCGATGCGGATATCGTCGTGCCGGTGCCTGACTCCGGGAACTATGCCGCGCTCGGTTTTGCCCAGGAATTGAATTTGCCCTACGAGCACGCCTTCGTCCGCAATCACTACATCGGGCGAACCTTTCTCCAGCCGAGCCAGCTCATCCGCGATTTTGATGTCCGGGTAAAATTGAACCTGATCAAGGAAGCCGTGGAAGGAAAACGCGTTGTCGTGGTGGACGATTCGATCGTGCGCGGCACCACGGCGCGGGCCCGGGTCGTGAACCTGCGGGAAGCGGGCGCGAAGGAAGTGCACATGCGGGTGAGTTGTCCGCCGCATCGTTTCGCCTGCCATTACGGGATCGATTTTCCCGATCCGGAAAAGTTGATCGCGAACCAGATGCCCATGGACGAGATCTGCAAATATCTCGGCGTGGATAGCCTCGGTTATCTGGATGTGGAAGGGATGGTCCGCGCGACCAGCAAACCGGTGAACAAGTTTTGCCTCGCCTGTTTTACGGGGAATTATCCCCTGCCCGTCGATCCGGAGCTCGACAAATTCATCATGGAAAAACGCGAGGGCCGCTCGAAAGCACTCGCGGCCGAGGAAGCGCATCCCAGTTTGTTTGCCAATCTGAAGTAGTCGAGGAACCTCGGTGATTCAGGAAACACGTTGTATCGCAGGACGGACCACGGGATTCCTCGACTAACGCTCGGAATGACAAAGAAGAAAAAAGCTTATGCGCGCGCGGGGGTGGACGTGGACCTGGGCAATCTGGTCAAGCGCCGCATTCAGGCCCGCGTCAAAAGCACGCATGGGCCGGAAGTGCTGGGGAAGATTGGCGGATTCGGCGGTTTGTTTGCCCCGAATTTTACCGGAATGCGTGAGCCGGTGCTGGTCGCGAGCGTTGATGGCGTTGGAACGAAATTGAAAATCGCTTTCGCCCTGAACCAACACGACACGGTTGGCGCCGATTTGGTGAACCATTGTGTCAACGACATCGCCGTTTTGGGCGCGCGTCCGCTGTTTTTCCTCGACTATATTGGGGCGGAGCGGCTGGAGCCGCGAGTTTTTGACCAGCTGCTCGCGGGATTTACGAAAGCTTGCCGGCAAGCAGCATGCTCCCTCATCGGAGGGGAGACAGCACAAATGCCGGGCATGTATCGAAAGGGCGAATACGATCTCGCCGGCTGCATTGTAGGCGTGGTCGAGCGATCGAAAATGATCGATGGAAGCAAGATCAAGCCGGGCGACGTGATTCTCGGCCTTCCCTCAAACGGCTTGCACACCAACGGCTACTCGCTCGCGCGAAAGATTCTTTTCGAAACGATGCGCCTGGCGCCTGGGGCCAAAGTCGCGGGCCTCAAGCATTCGTTAGGTGCCGAGCTTCTGCGGGTCCACCGGAATTATCAGCCGCTTCTGGCGAAAATACCGGCCGGAGTCATCCACGGTCTCGCCCATATCACCGGAGGGGGGTTGATCGACAACGTCCCGCGCGTCCTCCCGAAGGACTGTGACGCCGTCATCAACACCCAAAGCTGGCGGGTCCCGGCCATCTTCGAGTTGCTCCAGCGCCACGGAAAGGTCGACCGGACGGAAATGTATCAGGTTTTTAACATGGGCATCGGCATGGTGGTGATGGTGGCGGAGAAAAACGCCGAGGTTACCGCGCGACGCCTGAAAGCGAAGCGGATTGGCCAGATCGAGCGCGGACAAGGCAAGACGCGGCTCGTCTTTTAGGGCCTTGGCCCAGGATTGGCGTTTCCTGAAAACGTCCTACAATCAAAAGATGGAAAAACGGCAGCTCGGCCAGACGGACATGCAGGTCTCGGTCCTTGGCTTTGGCGGCGCCGAGATTGGTTTCCAAGGAGCGACTCCAGACACAGTCGAACGCCTTCTTCGCAGCGCGCTCGACGCGGGCCTGAATGTAATCGATACCGGCGAGTGCTATGAAGGAAGTGAAGAGCTGATCGGAAAGACGGTCAGCGATCGCCGGGCAGACTATTATTTATTCACCAAATGTGGCCATCCTCGCGGCGTGGGAAGTGAAGATTGGTCGCCGCCATCCCTGCTCGAAAGCATCGAGCGAAGTTTGCAGCGTTTAAGGACCGATCGCCTCGATCTCATCCAGTTGCACAGTTGCCCGGAAACCGTCCTGCGAAAGGGAGACGCGATCGCGGCGTTGCAAACCGCGCGCGAGAAAGGATACGCCCGTTACATCGGCTACAGCGGGGACAGCCTCGCGGCGAAGTATGCGGTGGAATGCGGCGCGTTCGATACCCTCCAGACCTCGATCAATATCGCGGACCAGGAAGCACTCGAATTGACATTACCGCTCGCGCGCGAAAAACGGCTGGGAGTTATAGCCAAGCGGCCGATCGCTAATGCAGCCTGGAAAGAGAACCATAAGCCAATCGATTCCTATCATCACGTTTACTGGGACAGGTTGCGCAAGCTTCATTACGAGTTTATCCGGCAACGCGATCTCGAGGAATCGATCGCCCATGCGTTGCGCTTCACCCTCAGCGTTCCCGGAGTTCATACCGCTATTGTGGGGACGGCAAAACCCGAGCGCTGGTCCCAAAACGCAACCATGGTGGAAGCCGGCCTGTTGAGCGAGGCGGAAGTTACCGCGATCCGCGAGCGCTGGGATGAAATCGCTCCTGCCGCCTGGATCGGCCAGACCTGAATACGTCCCAGCCGGGACCAATCCAGGAGCCAATCGAGAAGTGGCGGCTGTCCCGTAAAAGCAATCAACGCGAGCCCCCGAAAGGAAGCTCGCGTTGACGCAAGTTAGTTGGAAATTTTGCTATTTTCTGCCAGCAGCTTTTCTTCGCGCCGCCCATCTGGCCCGCATCGCTTCCGAAAGCCTTCTCCGGCCCGCGGCAGTAAGACCGCCACCTTTCTTACCGGACGACTTGGCGGCTGAACTACCTCCGCCAGCCTTTCTTCGCGCTGCCCAGCGCGCTTTCATGGCTTCGGAAAGCTTCCTTCTGCCCGCGGCGGTGAGACCGCCTTTCTTAGCTGGCGCTTTTGCCGCCGACGGAGCGGTTCCTTTTTGTTTCGCCCAGCGCGCCCTGGCTGCGGCGGCCAGTTTGGCGCGAGTAGCAGCCGACATGGGACGTCGACCGCCGCCGGAGCGACGGCGTGATCGCCGTGCACCTCCAGAACTGGGTGAGCCACCAAAGAGACTCGACAACCGGCTTTCGAGCGCGGAAATCTGCTGCCTGAGGGAAACTGCTTGTGTTAGTTTTTGAAGAGATAGGTCCATGACCGAGTAGATAGCTTTCGTGCCCGGAACTGCAAGCGAAATACTACAATAACTTGACCGAGTTAAACCCTAGTTACTTGTTCAGCGTAGAAGAATAATACAAAAAGAAAATATAGGCGCGACCTCGTCACCATAGTTATACTGAAAAACTTCAAGGGCGGTTAGCTCAGTGGTAGAGCGGCTGGTTTACACCCAGTAGGTCGGGGGTTCGAAACCCTCACCGCCCATTCCGATTTCTCTATCCCCCAGGATAGCTCAAACTTTGTTCAACCTTGAGATCCCTGAAGCTCGCGGGCCATGACAGCCTGCCGGCGGCCGAGCCAGATGCTAAGACCGCACCAAAGGACCACGAAGGGCAGGGCGATGAAGCTCGTGGCGCTGATATCAAAGCCGCGATCATGCAGGCCGCGGTAGGACCACGCCCCGATTTGGTCCCCCGCCCGGTAGGCGAAAGTATCGATGAAACTTTTCGCCTTGTACTTGTCTTCCCGTCGCAAGACAGTGAAGAGGACTTCCCGGGCCGGTCTCGTGAGGGCAAACGTAGCGGCCCGGCGAACGATTTGAAAAACCGCCAGCACGGCCAGGATAGGCGTGAAGCCAATGGCGGCAAAACCGATCAAGCTCAGCGCCGGCATGAGAACAAGCGTCGGCCCTACTCCAAGCCATTTCAGGAGCCGCCCGGTCAAGAAAATCTGGATCACAACGGTGAGCGTGTTAACCGCCAGGTCGAGCTTGGCGAAAAACGCGGTGCGGGTGGCGCTGTCCTGAATTTGAAATTTCGTGAGATCGGCTTGCTGAAAATACGCCCAGGTGGAGGTGGAAGTGTAGAGCAGAATGAAAACAAGAAGGCCGAGCAGATAGGGCGATCGGCAGATGTGCACGATACCTTCCCAGACAGTTCCTCCCATTGGTTGCTCGGAACTCTGCGGTTGCTGCTGCTCCCGGCCGGCTGGATTCGAAGGAAAAAAGCGCACCGACTGAGCCGCGATCTCCAGCATGACGGCACAGATAAGAAGAAACACTCCCGTCGTGATACGATGGACCAGGGAGGTGGTGATGATCGGCCCGAGTATTCCTCCCAACGATCCACCGACGGCGATGAAACCGAAAAGCCGCTTTCCCTGCTCGGCCGTAAAGAGATCGGTCATGAAGGCCCAAAAAACAGTGGTCGCGAAAAGATTAAAGACACTGACCCAGACAAAGAAAAAGCGCGCGAGGAGTGGTTGTTGCGCAGTAGGAAGGGTGCGCATGAGCAGGTAGAAGATGACGAGATTCGCGATGAAGAAACGATAGGCGATGGGGATGAAGCGCCGGCGAGACATTCGCGCGACAATGGCCGCGAAGAGGGCGTTGGCCACCAGCATGGTGATGAGCACGGCGGTGAACATCCAGGGGAGATTCTCGACACCGCTGCTCGCGCCGATTTCATCCCGAATCGGGCGGATGACATAGTAGCCGCCCAGGACCACGAAGTTGAAAAGGAAAGCCAGCCAGAGAGCGCGGACCTCTTCCGGACGCACATCGACGAATCTTTTCAGAGTGCCTGCGACGAGATTTTTCATTGCAGTCTCTCAGCTCCTGGCCGGCGCTGTTTAGGAGGGACGCTTATGCCAGGCGGCCAGCACTTCTTTTTCGCGCTCGGGTGAAAGCCCGGCCTTTATCTTTGCCTGGCGCTCGGCGGGCTGCGATTTGAACCAGGCTAGCGTGTCCCGCGCGGTGTCGGCCAGAGGACGAAAGGTTAGCCCCTTGCCGAGCGCTGCTTTGATGCTGATGCGTCCCATGCCCGCTTCCTCGCCCCGGGGCGGCACCCAGACAGGCATGTCCGACCACGGTGCGACCTTCTGGGCCTCGAGAAAGTCGGTGTTCACCCAGGTAAAATTCGCGCTCGATTTGTTAGCGTTTTTGATTCCTTCGAGCATCGCGCCTACTCCGAGGGCCTTATCAGGCCCCGTCGCGTTATAGATGCCGGTCTCGCGCTTTTCTACCATGCGAATGACCCATTCCGCCAGGTCGCGGCCGTCGATAAATTGAACCGGGTCGCTCGGTTCGCCGGGCGCCATGACTTCTCCTCCGCGATCGATCCGCACTGGCCAATAGGTGAAACGGTCTGTCTCGTCTCGCGGCCCGACAATCAAACCCGGCCGGATAATCAAGGTCTGTTTCGGGAACCATTTCTCCGTCTCCTGTTCCGCCAGCGCCTTGAGCGGCCCGTAGAGTGCGAATTTCGAAGCGATAATGCTTTCGCGTGATTCCTTCATCGCATCGGCGCCGGTGTATTTGGCGAGCGGCGCGTTTTCTTCAATCCCTGCCTTACTGGTGTCCCCATACACGGAAATCGTGGAGATGAAGACGTAACGCTCCACGTTGCCCTTGAGCACCTGGGCGACATCGCGCACCCAGACGGGAACCGACGTCGGGTTATCAATCACGACATCCCACTTGCGGTCCTTCAAGGCATCGAGCTGGCCGTTGCGATCGCCGATTAGTTGTTCGACTCCCTCGGGCAACTCACCCGGGTGCGTCTTACCCCGGTTAAAAACGGTGACCTTATGCCCACGATCGAGGGCGTAACGAACCTGGAATGGCCCGGTAAAGCCCGTGCCTCCGAGAATCAAAATGCGCATCGGTTTGGATTTCTCTTCCCCATGGGCCGAACCAGTAAATCCGAGAGTGAGCGCTCCCCCAGCGGTGGCGGAGACCTTGATGAAGTTTCTTCGAGTGGTGAATGTCATGCGAATTAGGAGCATGGCGGCCGTTTCCCGGAAGCGCAAATGGAGAGGATCAACATGCAGACGGCACGCCTTCGTGCCGTAGTTCTCTGAAATGGCCGGCGGCCTTGGGGCAGGCCGGCTCCACAGCCTCTTTATCGTTGACGCCTCGGCTGCTGGCGCGCTGAATTAGCGCCATGGGAAATCTTACTGGCGGTCTGATCAGCGGTTTGATCTTTGGTGCGATCGCCGTCGCGATGATGTTGCCGATGCAATTTCCGGACAAACCTACGGCCCTGCTCGCAGCCTTCATGAGCAGATTTGGAATAGGTCTGGTGATTGGCTGCGTCGTGTTGCCCTGGCCCGGTTGGCTGATCGGAGTGGTTTTTGGACTTCTCCTAAGCATTCCCGATGCGCTTATCACGAAAGCCTACGCTCCGATCCTTGTTATCGGAACGATCGGCGGCGGGATCATCGGCGGCATTCTCCACGGTTGGAGGTAAGAGAATGCGGACCATCCTGATTATCGCGGCGTTGGGCGCGTCGTTCCTCCTTACCGCCTGTGGCGGAAACGACCGCCGCCAAGCCGTGAATTCCGCGGCAACGAGGTCCGCGCCGACCTACCTCGAACTAAACGCCGATACTTCCGCTGGAACGCTCCATTTTCCGCGCGGCGTCTACGTTCTCGATTCGGAAGACCGCAATGGCTATTACTACCGGGCGCCGCAAAAGATTCGGGAACGCTCTTTCTACGGAGGACGGCCTCACGATGGCGGAATTTTCGTCTCCAAACGAAACCAAAAAAAACTGCGCGGTTACGTCATCATGCCGTATGGCCTGACCCACGTCGGCAACTTGTCGTCAGCGAACTACCAGTTTCGCGATTGAGTTGGTTTCACAACTAAAAAAGGCGCAGTCCATCAATTCTTGCTCCTGATCATGATCATACTCTTTTTGGTCGGGCATCGATCTGCCGAAGGATCATGAGTAAGATCAGGAGCAGGAGGTTTGCGGCTACACCGCAGCCAGCACGCGCCCGCTTACTTCGCCGAAGCCAACCCGGTACCCATCGCCCTGCGCCCAGCCCGTAATCGCCAGGGTGTCTCCGTCTTCCAGCCACTTTCTGGTTTCGCCGTTTGGTAACGCCAGCGGATTCGCGCCGCGCCAGGTCAATTCGAGCATGCAGCCGCGGGATTCTTCGGTCGGTCCGCTAATTGTTCCGCTCGCGAGCAAATCGCCCGGTTGCAGGTTGCATCCGTTGACCGTGTGATGGGCCAACTGTTGCGCGATGCTCCAGTAAAGGTTTTGAAAATTCGTCCGCGTGATGGCGTGCGGACCGGCCATCGAAGCGGTTTGGATCCGCGCCTCGAGCTGAATGTCGTAAGTGTAGTCCTTCGGTGCTCGCAAATAAGGAAGCGGCTCCGGGTCCTGAACGGGGAGCGGTTTCCGAAACTCTTCCAAGGCGTCAAGGGTGACCACCCAGGGCGAAATGCTTGTGCAAAAGTTTTTCGCCAGGAACGGACCAAGTGGCTGGTATTCCCAGGCCTGGACATCGCGCGCGCTCCAATCATTCATCAAGACAAGACCAAAAATGTGATCCGTCGCCCGTTCGATCGGGATCGGGGCGCCGAGCGGATTTCCCGGGCCGATGAGAAAGGCCGTCTCGAGCTCGTAATCGAAACTCCGGCTCGGTCCGAAAATCGGCGCCTCCGCCGTGGGCGGCTTGGTCTGACCATGAGGCCGCCGCACCTCCGCGCCACTTACGACGATGGAGCTGGCCCGGCCGTGATAGGCCACCGGAAGCCATTTCCAATTTGGCATCAGCGCGTTTTCCGCCCCGCGCAACATGGTGCCGACATTATGAGCGTGGTGATACGACGAATAGAAATCGGTGTAATCCCCAATCCGCGCCGGTAATTGCATCGCGACATCGGTTCGCGCGTAAAAGGCTCGGGCGCGCAATGCGCCATCGTCACGCAAAGTAGCGGTCTCCGCGGCGAGCAAATGCTGGATTACCTCGCGCGCCTTACGCCAGGCCGGCCGGCCCAGCGCGAGAAAGGCGTTCAACGCGCCCTCGAAAAACACGCGGCGATTCTGAAACTGGGGCGAATCGAAATGCCCGGTCTCTTCGAGAACGGAAAGATCGAGAACAAAATCGCCGATGGCCACCCCGACCCGCGCCGGTCCCTGTTCAGGTTGGAAAACGCCGAAAGGAATATTCTGGATTGGAAAATGTGAATCCGGCGCGACGTCGATAAATGATTTGAGCGGCGCTGGCATGGTGTAAAGCCATCGCACAAATAACGCCCTGCGTTCAAACTAAATGATCTGATAGCCCAATTGCGGAGCAGATGACGCGGTCTCTTTCCAGAGCGCTTAAACGAACGATTACGAACACATCCCCGCGGCGGCTAATTAACGCCTGGATATCGCCGATCTGCCGGGTGTCATCGTTATTGGCCGAATTGCCAAACTGCGACGAGCCCAACAAATAAAAGCCACAGCAGATGATTCGTCGCCATCAGGCGAACGAACGTTCAATGCGCCAATGCCTCGAGAACCCGCAAGCTAGGCAAAAGGAAGAAGGCGGTGCCGCGAGTGCGGATGAAATCGGGCAGTCCCGGAAGGACGAAATCTCCCTCTGCCCGGGGGACGTTCCACGCCGAGCTCGCCCGTTCGAAGCGACGATTACCAAACAAATTGTCCTGATCGTGGCTGCGATTTCCGGTGAAGACGGGACTGAAGTTATTCTGCGAGATCCAGTGCATCAGCGTATAGAATTGCCGAACGATGCTGGTGCAGATGAAGACGCCGATAATACCCCGGTCGATCCCATCGTCTTCTATCTGTCCCTCCGGCCATGGCGGGCCGTAAGGCATACCACGACGCAGGACTCGCGGCACTCCAAAGACCTCGGAGGGAGTCAGCGGCTGATCTCTGGGGTTTACCACGCGGATGTGCGCTGAGAAAGGACAGCGGGAGCCTACAGGGTCCGCCTCTTGGTAGCCAAAGGGCGCGCTGCGTAAGCTCGGATCCTGGCGATTCGGCGAGAGGACGAGAGGAGTGCCATCGCGCCAGCGGCCGAGGAGTTTCGCAGCGACGTATTCTCGGCCCTCTGCCAGCGCACGTTCTGGAGCCAAAACAGGCGCGGCGGTGGTGAGGAAGCTCTCGAACGCCGCGACATCCTGCTGGATCCAGCGCAAGACGAGATAGGAGCTGTCTCGGAAAAACTCGGCCGCAGGGTCGCTGGACGGAGCTGACGAGACTTCGCTCTTGCTGTAGCCAAGCAGAAAATGAGCGCGATCGAGCTTTCCCGCTTCTTCGAGGTCCCACGCCACTTCAGGCTGAGAAAGCCCGTCTCGATAGCCGAAATGCACCGTTGCACCAGCCGCAGTATCGCTTTCCGCGCGCGGCAGGGCAGCGCCATCCAGTTGCCGTGACCCGAGATGATCTGGGATGCGCCTCGGTAAGAGCTCGATAAGGTGGGCGACCCGGGAGTGCTCCAGCACGATCTGTGTCGCAACTGCTAAATCGTCCGGCTCCCGCGCGTAGATCTGAACCGTAAGATGAATTTCCCCAGTCTTCCATTGTCCATCCCACCACTTTGAACCTGCGCTAGCGCTCCCCGGTGCGTCGCCCATGGTGAGGGGCGACGGACCCTCCTGGAAATTTGTATCAAGCGCGGCGCAGAGCGCCGGCGCACACCCCAACCGGAGGAGGCCCTGATAGGTGAGCCCGACATTGCACAACCATGGGGGGCGCTGCGTGAGGTCCGTCGCCCCATGGCTGACAAAGGGAAGGATCGCGCGAAGAAACCTCCGTCCATCGGCCCCGTCTGGCAGAGTGAAGAGCAAATGACGCGACCGCCGGTAGCGGTAAGGCGCAAGGACAAGGCCTTGGACATTCTCCTTGTCCACGGGGGACGAGCAGCTAATTACCAGCCGGTGGATTCGCCGCCAAGATGTCTTTCACCAGCACACTAGGGTAGGCGCAGAAAAAGAAGCCTTCGTCCTTGGCGCTGCCGCGGTCTTCTTCGGTGAGACCATCAGTTCCCAAAGCAGAGAGGTTTTTATCTCGTGAAAATCGATAAAACGCGTCGGGATCTACCAGATCAGCAGCGGTGGGTGGATTCTCGGCCAGGGAGAAAATCGTGGCAAAAACATCAGGTAACTTGGCCCGGAAAAACTCCGTATAAGCTTTCTTGTCGCCGTCAAACTCGGTAATTACCTGGATGTACAAGTCGTCGATGACGAGGACGCGTGCGTAATGGACGATCTGAGAATCGCGAAGGGCGGCGTCGATCTTCTGCTGAATGCCATGGGCAAAACCAGCCTTGATTGCCTGAAGCTTGGCTAGGGTCTCTGGGGTTTGTTTAATCTTGAGGGTGAGATTGAGTGCGCTTGTCATATTGCCCTCTAGTATGCCGAAAGCGCGCAGTTCCTGTCGAGCATTCTCTCAGCGGTGCTTAATCCTTCACGGACTGTAATTGGTGGATCACTTCGGCCGCCCGCTCGGGGCTCAGCCCGATCCAGCGCAGGTGTTCCGGTTTGAGCTGCCGGAGGGCATCGCGACCTTTCGTTTCGAGGAGTTGTTTTAGAAAGGTTCCCAAAGCCCTGGTCGAGAACGCTTTGCCTCCGGGTATCGCCATGTTCCGAAGGATCTAAGATCACTCGACGGGCGTAATCCAGGCCATTGGCGGAGAATGGATTCATCTCAAGGAACGGGCTCTCGGGTCAGAGTTTCGGCATGGGCTGATATTCAAGATACCTTCAGAAGAAAGACGCCGACCCTCAAACTCCGGTATTAAAGAAGTTTCAGGGCGCGCAAATCTTCGCGCGGCTCGTCGAAGCTACAACTGCCGAATGTCGTCACACATCTCCGCCGGTCTTTTAGCCGCGGCAGGTCGATCTTCCAATCGCGCCAGGCAAAGAATTCGTCGTCGAACTGAAACGAGCTCACGTTTTCATCGTCGAGCATCGCGATAGCCTGGCCGGCATTCCATCGGTGCTCCGCCGCCAGCACGGCCGCGCCGAGCACATTCAGAAAGCCATGCATCTTCGTTTGCACTTCCGCTCGATATTGCCGCAGCGGGTGATGGAGACCGGCTGTGAACTTGATCGGAACCTGGTGCGTCGTCGGGGTAACCAGCGCCGGAGCGATCTGCGCCGAACTGGGGAAAGCATCTGCAGTCACTCCCCCGGTGCGCATTTTGTAACCGAAGGTCGGGAAAGCGGCGTTGGAATTGTGTTCCGCGAGCAAGGCAATGGTTTTCTCCGCCCTCTCCGGCGGCGCTTCCCAAAATGCCGGCAAGTCTCCCACGATATCGCGCGCGTCGTTCAGCAGGCCCAGATCGGCATCGCCCGGCAAAAACATTTCGAGCTGGTTGATCGCGACGAGATCGACGTTGTAGGCCGATAACGAACGAATAGCAGCGTCTGTCTCTTCGAGCGCGCCGAGAAACGCGGTCGCATTCTCCGTTTTGGGGCCGAGCGCAGAAACGCAAAGGCGACGGTATGGGGCGAACAGCGTCAGAAATTGCTTCGCGGAGTCGAACTGCCCGACCGGCAGAACAAACGCATTGAGCATCCACCTTTCGTGTAAGCCAGCGTAGCGTGCCTGCTTCGTTAGGGCTGGTTCCAGTTCAAGACTGCACGGCGGGAACATCCCGGCATAATCGATCGAATTTTCGAGCAGAGCGCGCAGAGAAGCGGCGGGCATGACCTCAACTCAACGGCGTGATTCCGGTCTTCGTCAACCGCTCTTCACGGATTCCACGCCTCGCCGTGTTGGGGGAGATCGTCCGTGATTTCGTCCCAGGGCGCCCGCAAATCCACGTAGGTATGAAATTGCGGCCGGATTCCCGGGTCATCGTCAAACGCACCCATCCGAATGGAAACCTGGTCTCCGTCCGGCCAGTCGCCGCCGAAAAGACTCGAACCGCAAATCTGGCAAAATGCCTTCACGGCTCCCTCCCCCTTGCCGTAAACCCGGATGAGTTCCCTGCCCTGGAGCAGTTCGAATTGCGCCTTCATGACCCGCACCTGCGTGCACACCGCAGTCCCGGAATGTTTCCGGCAGCGATCGCAATGACAATGGTTCGCCCGGAGAAATGGCGGGGCGACCTGGAAGCGCACGCCGCCACAGAGACAACTGCCTGGTATTTTCCGGCTCACTCCGATCGGGAGCCCGATACCCTGGGACTTTGAAAACTCCTCGACGAAGCCATTACTTTTTTGTCTTCTCCTCGATCCAGGCAATAACGTCGCCGGCGTTTTCTCCGCTGTAACCGGAAAACTCCGCTTTCGTTTTTCCAGCAGGATCCAGCAGGACAATGGTGGGATACCCTTTCTCGTCGATCCCATACTCCTTGTAGAGCCGCTCGTTCTGCTTCACTAATTCGACGGACTGCTTCTTTCTTTTCGGAAAATCAACCTCGACCAGGACGAGGTGTTTATCGGCGTAATTAAGGAATTCTGGGCGCGACAAGGCCTGGTTATTGAATTCGATTCACGGGCCGC
>JBAPMH010000381.1:0-13253 GCA_049278515.1 Chthoniobacterales bacterium | reverse complement strand
TATCGATCTCATCCTGGGTTCGTTCCTGGCGGAGAGTGAGCGGATTCAATTTCGCCTGGGCCACCACCATCTCTTCATACGACCAGCGCATCGCGATGAACTGACAAACAAAGGGCACCTGGAGCCGGCTGTTCATCTTCTTTCCCTGCTCCGTGTTCGGATGCTCGGAAAACCAGCGGGTGAACGTGTACACCAGCGCCAGGTTGCGGTTCATGTCCTCATACTTAATGAGCGCTCCGCCCATGATGATCTGTGGAATCAGCACCAGCGGCACGATGTTGGCCGCCGTCTTCGGGTCGGCCACGAGCGACGAGATGACGAGGCCCAGCGCCACCCCGCCCATTGCCGTCATGAACATGATGCCGAGATCGATCCAGAACATCCCGCGAATCTCCAGAATGTAATTGCCGATCAGGACGAAGAGGATGCATTGAAAAAGAGCAAAGAAGCCGAGCGAGATAAATTTCGAGAACACGTAGTAGGGCAACCGGACGTTCAGGTTGCGTTCCCTTTGCAGGACCGCCCGATCGCGAATGATGTCGTCGGCGCTATTCGTCAGGCCGAGAAACATCGCCACGATCAGGCTCAGGAAGAGGAACGTGGGAATGTGATAGGCCGACGCGAAATCGTACTCCCCTCTTTCGGAATAACGGAGCAGGGTCGCGATGAGCAGGGCCAGGACCGGGGCCACGCCGATCGTAATGACGAGGTTCGCGCGGTTGCGCAGCTTGCTCATGAACGAGCGGTGCAAAAGGGTGCGCAGCTGCGTCCACTCGTCCCGCCAGCGCATGACGAACCGGCGCTTCTTTGAGGGCGCGGCCGGGAGCGGCGGAGGCGGTCCCCGGCGCAGGGACACCTGCTTCACATCCTGAATGAGCCGGAACGCCTCGTATTTATCGCGCCAGAATTCCGGGGAATAGCGCCGTGCGGCCACCAGTTGTCCGCGGCTGTTTTCCTCGTAGATGATGTCGCCGCTGATGTCGCGCAGCGGCGTTTCCAGGACGTCGAAAATAAACTCGGGCCGGGTGGTTCCGCAGGAGGGGCACGCCCCAAGATCGGCGCCGAACTGGTGCTGATGTTCCGCCTCGGCGAAGTAGCGCAGCATGTCGGTGGGCGTTCCGAAAAAAACGAGGCGCCCGCCCTTGTCGAACAGGATCGCCTTGTGAAACATCTGGAAAAGTTTCGAACTCGGCTGGTGGATCGTGACGATGATGATCTTGTTGTGCGCAAGCGCGCGAATGATCTCGATGACGTGCTCCGAATCCTTGGACGACAACCCCGAGGTTGGTTCGTCAAAAAGGTAGACGTCGGCCGAGCCGATCATGTCGAGGCCGATGTTGAGCCGTTTCCGCTCCCCGCCGCTCAGCGTTTTTTTGACCGGGCTCCCCACGATGCTGTCGCGGCGCTCGTTCAATCCGAGTTCGACGAGCTTTCCTTCGAGACGCCGGGTGAGGTCCCGTCCGGAAAGATGGGGGGCGCGGATGGCGGCGGCGAATTGAAGATTTTCACCGATCGTCAGGTGTTCGTCGAAGGCGTCTTCCTGGGGGACGTAACTGATGTAACCCTTGAGCAGGTCGAGGTTTTCGTAGAGCGGCCGGTCGTTCAGCAGAATCTGCCCCTGGGTCGGCTGGAGTTGCCCGCCCAAAACTTTCATGAGCGTGCTCTTGCCCGAGCCGCTCGCGCCCATCACACAGACGAGCTCGCCGCGATTGATCGAAAACGAGACGCCTTCAAGCCCCACCTCGGCATTTCCAAACCGATGGGTAATGTCCACCACTTCGAGCGAACGAATGATGTTGCGTTCTTCCTCGATAATCCGCTCGGAAAAATTGCAGCGCAAAAATTGTCCGACATCGATGCGAATCGTGTCCCCATCCTGGAGCAGGGAAGTGCCGCGGACAGGGGTCTCGCCCACCATGATGGGCCGGTCGGCATCGATCACTTCCAGGGTCCCCACGCGCTTGTCGTAATCGCAAAGAATCTTGAGCAGCACGTCGCCGCTGGTGCCGGGCGAGAGAAGAATGTCGTCTTCCTCGAGCATGCTTGGATTATTGGAGACGAGATACTCTGATTTCGAAGCCTTGAGCTGAAAGCGGCCGCCCATGGCGCGGGCGCGCCGGCGCAAATCGATCAGGTCCATTTCGCTGTCGTTGTGAAAGACGATCCGGTCTTCCAGGGTCGCCTCGACGGTCGTGCCCGATTTCAACTTCACGCCGTTGAGGACGGCATCCACGTCCCGCAACGCTTTCACGCGGACTTTCAAACCGAAGGTGACCTCGAGCGCGCTTTCCCGCGTGCGGGACCGCTCCAATTGCACTTCGTCGGCATCCTTATGGACGCGGACGAAGATTTGCGGGAGCGAAACGTTTTTCTTCGCGTTGAAATAGGCGGCCAGTTCCTGGTAGGTCAAAAACTGGTCGCCCACGAGGATCCGCTGGCCGGGATAAATCCGGCAAAAACCCCCGCGCAAAAGTGGCCGGCCCCGCACAGAAACGGTCTGGCCGGTGTAATTTTTGAGCAGAATCAAATCGTGATAACGGAACGCGAGCAGCCGGTCGTTTTCGGTGAGACTCTTCAGGACGACGTCTGCGGCACCGTTCGTCCCGAACGAGAGCGATTCGAGGGGAGATGCCCCGCGCTGGTAAATGGCGGCGTCCGCATCCTCCGAAGCGTTCAATTGATAGACGATATCGATCGCCTGGGCCGCCATGCCGAGCTGCGACATGAAGGAGTAAAACGCGACGACCTGCTCTTGCTTCAGGCCGGCCTGCGAAATCAGGTCGTAGAGCTGAACGCCCAGCATGATCTTGCGATCGGCGCTTAATTGCGCGGAAAGTTTTTGCGCCATCGCCGAGAGATCCTGCTGCTCGTATAACGCCTGGCGGAAGAGCTGGCGGAGCTCGGAGTAAACCGCTTCCGGATAATCGTAGCGAAGGAAGCCGAGACTGGAGTCGATCTCCTCCTCGAGCAAAACGCCGTCGGCTTTGGAGAAACTGGCGAGCACCTGGATCAGCAGGGGCAGAAGATTCGGCCCTTCCGAAACACTGCGCGGTTTGCGCAGGGCGCGCCGCATCCAGCGCCGGCTCCTTCGCTGAATGCGATAAGCGAATGGCGTGACCTTCTGGACGGCGCGGTCGATCTTATCTGCGACTTTCGTTAGGGCGGTCATGTCCAAGGTCTTGCGAAATTACCGCAGGGGCGAGGTTACCGCAATGCGGGGTAAATGAGGCCGGACTCCTTCCAGGCCCGAAGGGCCGAAGGATTAAAGCCCGGAACGACGCGAAGCGGAGTTCCGGGTCACAAAACATCATTCGCACAAGCCCCTGAAAGGGGCGGCGGAACACATGGTCGGCCCACGGTCCAGCTACGTTTTCCGTCACCCGCTGACCGGGTTTTGAGTGTGATTCTACCAATTCCCCCGGAGTTCGCTGCCCTCACTCCGGGCTTTAATCCGCCGCGCCGTCGGCGCTTGATAGCGAAAGCGGTAGGCAGGCCGACGCCTCCGTCTCCCAGCCTCCTCCACCAATTGCATTGCCGGACATTCATGTTAGCCTTTTTGCGCCCGCCACCAGCGGGCTGCACGTCCTATGGCCCAGCCTGATCGCAACTCGCAAAAGGAGAACAAAAACCGCGGGAACGAGCCCAGTTTCAACTGGCGCGGAGTCATTCTCATCGCCATCGCTTTCGCGCTCATCGGCCTGGCCGTTCTCTTCCGGGGCGGCGCTTACGCGAACTACGAAGATGTGCCCTACAATCGCTTCCTCGAACTGCTCGAGAACAAGCAGATCGTGGTCGATAAGAATTTCCCGCTTCAGCTCGTTTATGAAGAAGGCCGGCCGACCCAGACGTTGCGAGGCGCCTACATCAAACAGGCCATCGGTCCCAATCAGGCGCAACAGGTCCCCTTCCGCACCACGGTGGCCCTGAATTACGCGACCAATCTCCAGGAAAAACTCAGCGCCGCCGGGATTCAGCCCGCCATCCGGACCGATTCCAACCTGATGGCGCAGACCCTGGTCGGTTTTCTCCCGATCGCGCTTTTCCTTCTCGTTCTCTATTTTCTCTTCCGTCAGCAAATCCGCATGGCCGGCAAGGGCGCGTTGAACTTCGGCAAGTCAAAGGCGCGGATGCTGGCGCGCGACAAGAACAAGATCACGTTCAAGGACGTCGCCGGAGTCGAGGAAGCAAAGGATGAGGTCCAGGAACTCGTCGAGTTCCTGCGCGACCCGAAAAAATTCCAGAAGCTCGGCGGGCGGATTCCGAAAGGCGTGTTGCTCGTTGGCCCTCCGGGGACGGGTAAGACGCTCCTGGCGCGGGCCATCGCCGGCGAAGCGGACGTTCCGTTCTTTTCGATCAGCGGATCGGATTTCGTAGAGATGTTCGTCGGCGTCGGCGCTTCCCGTGTCCGCGACATGTTCGAGCAGGGAAAGAAATCGGCGCCGTGCATCATTTTCATCGACGAGATCGACGCGGTCGGCCGGCATCGCGGCCATGGGGTGGGCGGCGGACACGATGAACGGGAGCAAACCCTGAACGCGCTCCTCGTCGAGATGGATGGCTTCGACACCCAGGAAGGCGTCATCATTATCGCAGCGACGAACCGGCCCGATGTCCTCGATCCGGCGCTCCTGCGTCCCGGCCGTTTCGACCGCCAGATCACGGTGAATTTGCCCGACGTAAAGGGCCGGGAAGAGATTCTGCGCGTCCATTCCAAAAAAGTGAAACTGGCCGAAGGCGTCGATCTCCAAGTCGTCGCCCGCGGCACCCCCGGATATTCTGGGGCGGAGCTGGCGAACGTAATCAACGAAGCGGCGTTGCTTGCGGCGCGTCGCGGATTGAAAGGAATCACGCTCAAGGAGCTCGAAGAATCGCGCGACAAAGTCCGCTGGGGCAAGGAACGCCGCAGCATGGCGCTGAGCGAGAAGGAGAAAACAAACACCGCTTATCACGAAGCGGGACACGCCATGCTTCTCGAGCTGCTTCCGCACACCGAGCCCCTTCACAAAGTCACGATTATCCCACGCGGTCCTTCGCTTGGGTCGACGATGTGGCTGCCCGAGGAAGACAAATACACAAACCGGAAGAACGAGCTCATCGCCGGCCTCGCCGTCGGCATGGGTGGTCGGGTCGCGGAGGAAATTGTTTTTGGCGACGTCACCAACGGCGCCCGGGGCGACATCAAACAGGCCACGGCGATAGCTCGCCGGATGGTTTGCGAATGGGGCATGAGCGAAAAGATGGGCATGGTCGAGTACGGCGAGCACGAGGATTACGTCTTTCTCGGTCGCGACATCTCTCGCGCCCGCGATTACAGCGAAGCGACCGCCGAACAGATTGACGGGGAGGTTCGCAAGCTGATCGATGACGCCTACCAGACTGCGACGAAAGTCCTTACCCAGCATCGCGACAAACTCGAAGCCATCGCGAAGGCCCTGCTCGAATATGAGACCCTCGACGGCGTCCAGATACGAGAAATCATCGATCACGGCCGCCTGATCAATCCGCCTCCTGGCGCCCCGCCTCCGACGCAGAAAATGCCTCCCGAGAAGCCGCCCAAACAGGTCGTCGTCGCTCCTGACGTCACCCCGCCCTTACCCGGTGCTCTGGGCGGCGCGCCCGCGTAGGTGCACTATGGGGCGCAAAGCTGGTAAACCCAGCTTGGTTCGGGTTCCTCGCGCCCTCGGCCCCGGGGTAACAACGTCTCTTCTTGTCACAATGCTGCTCCTCGCCGGGAGTGGTTTCGCCCGCGCGGACCCGCCCCGCACAAATTTGAATGGACCTCCTTTGATCGCCGGACAGGAAGTTCGCGAGTTCGTCCTCTCCGCTCCGATTTTTGTGGGCGAGAAACTTCCGCCCGGCCTGCCGACTACCATCACCTATGAGATGCTGCCTAACCGTTTCGTCGCCGCCTGCGAGGACGCGGACGGAATTTATTACCAAGCCGTTGGCCCGTTTCAAAATAGGGTCACGAGCAGTGAACTGGGCGGGTTATATGTGACGAAGACCAAGCCGGTCAGGTTCTACCCTTATACCGGAAACTCGCGTTATCTTCGAATGCGCGTGTCTTTCGAATCTGCGCTGAGCACCGAGGACCTGCGAAAACTTCATTTCGTCCGGGTGACGAAGAATAAAAAGAAATGAAATGGGCACGCCGACGGCGGGCCCAGGCATGAAATTGCATAACGAATTTCTATTGGCCGTTGCCATTCTAGCGGCCTGCATCCTCGTCTTCGGCAATTCCCTGGGCGGCGAATTCGTCTATGACGACACGCGGCAGGTCGTTCAAAACACGCTGATCCAGGACAATGGGCTGATCTGGAAGGCGCTCTGCTCCGACGTGTGGGCGTTCAAGGGCGACGGCACGGTGGTCACCAGCAATTATTGGCGCCCAACGTTCACCGCGTGGCAGATCATTAATTTCCGGCTCTTTGGGCTCCACCCGCTGGGCTGGCATGTGACGAATTTGATTCTTCACGGCGGCGTATGCCTGCTCGCCTTCGCCTCGCTCCGGCGTTGGAAATACTCGGCGCCGATCGCATTTGCGATCGCTTTGATCTTTGCCGTGCACCCGGTCCACGTGGAGACCGTCGCCTGGGTTTCAGGGGCGCCTAATCTCCTTTTCTCCCTGGCCTTTCTCGGTTCGCTCTGGTTTGCCCGTTCCTTTGCCGAGAGCAAACAGACAAGACATCTGGCACTTTCAGTTTTTCTCTACGCGGTCGCGCTGGGCGCAAAGGAGATCGGGATTATTTGTCTGCCCATCTTCTATTTCGTTTTCTCCGGGGCGCCGAAAAAAAAGAAGAAAGCGAATCAGCCCAGCGTGCAGGGACCGCTCCTCCTCCTCGGCGCGGTTGCCGCGGTCTATTTTGTTCTGCGCTGGATGGTCCTGGGTGGGTTTTCACAGCTCCCGGAAGGGGCGGTTGGGTTGAGTGAAGCGGTGTTCACCGCGCCTTCGATGTTCGTTTTCTATCTCCGCCAGGCCTTTTTCCCTTTGTGGATGGCGTGCAATTATCCGCTCGAGCCGGTCTCCCACGTCGGAATGGCCAACTTCGTGATTCCGTTGGGCGTTTCGCTGGCGGCGCTGGCAGCGTTGTTTTATCTCGTGAAAAACAACCAGAGGGCACGGCTCGCAGCCGCGTTGTTCCTCCTCCCGCTGATCCCCGCGATGAACGCGGCGGTCTTCAATCCCGACCAGCTCGTTCACGATCGATACCTCGGCCTTCCGTTGCTCGGGATTTTGATGCTGATGGTGCCTCTCGCGGCCAGATTCATCTCGGAACAAAAGGTGATGATCGCCGGCGTCGTCCTGGCTGCGCTGCTGTCGATCCAGACATTTTTTTACAACCGCGCCTGGGCGACCGAACTCTCGCTCTGGGAGTCGGCCAAGGCGTACGACGTCTCTGCGTTTACCACTGGACAATACGGCGCCGCGTTGCTCCAGGCAGGTCGATATGAAGAAGCCGTAAGGGAGTTCGACCTTTCCATTGCCAAGCAAACCCGGCCGCGCAATCTCCTCGACCGCGGACGGGCTCTTTTGGGATTACGGCGATATTCCGACGCTGAACGGGACCTAAAGGCAGTGACGAATCTGCCTTTGGACAAAATCGATTTCTACGCCTTCTACCAGGCTTATGCCGCGCTCGGTTTCGTCTCCAGCGAACAAAAAGATTATCAGACGGCGATAAAAAACTACCTCGAGGCGCGTTCAAAACTTCCGATGTTCTCGGCCTCGTTGACCGTCAACCTGGCGACTGTTCTCTATCAAAGCGGTCAAAAGGATCAGGCCCTGCACGAACTGGAAACGGCGCGCGAACAGGCGAGGCGGGAACGGCTCCCGGAATCCAAAGGCGTGTTCCTGCGTCTCGGAATGCTCTATGCCGAGTTCGGCCGAAAGGCTGAAGCCCGGGCTGCGCTGCGGGAATACCTGAATCTTACTTCGGCAATCGGCGACAAATGGACGCTGGCCGGCCGGAGCAACGCTGCCAAGGAACTCGAAGCTCTCAAATGAGAACCGGCCGCCGCGTTACTTTGGCGATCGATTCGCAGCGTGGGTCTTGACCTCGTGTCGCTGTTTTTCCACCACCCGGCGCAACTCGCGCTCCATGGTCTTGAAGGCATCGTGAATCACCTTCGTGAGTGGCGCGTAAGAGCCATTGTCCATGCCTTTCTCCTCGGCCACTAGTTCATGTCCGGGGGGCACGGTGACGTCAATCCGGACCCGGAACGGATTCCCTTTTTGATGGGCGTGGTTCGGCTGCTCAATGGCGACATCGCACCGGTTAATGTGATCGCAGAATTTTTCAAGGCGTGCCGCTTTTTCGAGCACGAGTTGATCGATCGCCTCGGACTTATCGATGCCTCGGTAGGTGATGTTGACGGGTAGTTGCATAAATTTTCGAGAAATCATCCTGAGCGAAGTCGAATGATCCCGCAAAAACAATATTCGACGGGTTTCCCTCGATTGCGCGCGGAATGATCCATCTATCTCGGTTGTAACGACCGAAAATGCGCCGCCAATTTCGCCGGCTCGATCTTAACCAGATCCGATTTCACATGCTCGACAATCCGGTCCCGCACCCCGCCCGGGAGAAGATCGACGACGGCGGCATGAATGGATGCAGGCGCGGCAAACGACCAGCCCGTCCTTCCTTCGCGTTCGACGACCTCCACGATGCTGTCGGCAAGTTGCTTGCAAATGCGCCGGTCGTTTTCGATCTCGATTCCGGTCTGTTCGGCTGTCGAATTCATCGCGCCCGGACCCGCGCCGCTTGGAAAGGCACCGGCCTGGTCGGTGAGCTTGTCCTGGTAGCGCCCATGGGCGTCGGTCGTGTCAAAGGCCTGGACCAATTGGAGGCTGGGGCCGCGGGTGGGCGTTTCATTCACCTTGTACGCCTTCAGGGTGCCGCGATCCGTAACGATGATGAGAGATGTCGGTGTCATGGTGCTAACAATCTTTCGCAGAATGTGGGGACTGTGCTTCGCACTAATTGATTCGTTTGTCGCGCCAGAAACGCGCTGATTGAAAATGGAGCCGGTTCGCTTCGAGCCGGTTATGCTTCGGCGAGTCCCCGGGACGCCGCTCATTCCGGCACGGGGGCGGGACGGCTCCTTTTATCCGGACAGCGGCGATTGGTAATATCGCTCGAGCAGATCGGCGGGATCGCGAAAAATCGCGGCGGCGCCTTCGTCGCGAAGAACTTCCTCGGAAAAACCACCACAAAGCAGCCCGATGATGGGAAGGCCGATTTTCTTCGCCGCGTCGATATCGTAAGGCGTGTCTCCCACGGCGATCGCTTCGCTCACCGGCAGTTTGAGGAGATGGAGCGTAGCCAGGAACACGTCTGGCTTCGGTTTTGAATGCGCGACCTGATCGGCGGTCGTCCTGCAATCGACCAGACTCGTGATCTTGAGCAGTTTCTCGTAGTAATGCACCTCCGCGTCTTTCCCGGAGGAAGCGAGCGCAATTTTCTTTCCGTCCGCGCGCAATCGCTCGACAAGCTCGCGCACTTTCGGAAATGGCTTCACCTGCGGCAGGTATTTTTTTTGAAAAACCCTTCCGCGATATTTGTCCATCTCGTCGCCAAACTCGCGTACCTCGCGGTCGTTCAAGAACTCCGGCAGATATTGATCGCCGCCTTTGCCGATCTGTTCGCGCAACCGTTCGAGCGGAATGTCTTTGCCGAAATGGCGGAACGTCTCGTGCCAGGCCTGGACATGGAGCTCGTTTGAGTCGACGAGCGTCCCGTCGAGATCGAGAATTACGCCGCGAATCATAGCCTGGTAGGGCGAGACTCAGTCGAGCCGGAGGGAGAATTGTCGCCGCATATCGCGGCTCGACAGCGTCTCGCCCTACCAAAATCGAAGTTCACGCTTTCTCCTCTTCCGCCGCGCCAGGCAACGGCGGCGGCTTCGCGCTCCCCATTACATTGCGGGGTAACTGCACCTGGCGCTTCTTCCACGACTCGTGCCGCGCCTGGGCCTGGGCCCCGGTCGCGAGCTTGAGCAATTTCATCCCGCGCCCGATCACTTCCACGTCCTCGCCCGAGGCGATCTTCGATGGCTGGGGGAGAAAACCGTGCTCCTCCGCCGTGTCGAGAATGAGGAGCCACTCGAGATGCTCTTCGCCCGGCAAGACGAAGGGCAGCGGCTCGAAGTGCGCGTTGATCAGGAACAGAAACGTTTCGTCCCGGATCGGTTCGCCTTCGAAATTCATCACGTCGATGGTATCGCCGCTCAGCAGCACCTCGATCGCGCGCACGAAGGGCGAGCCCCATTCTTCGTCGCTCATCTCGTTCCCTCCGGGATTGAACCACATCACATCGCGTATCTCGGACCCGCGAATCCGCCGGCCCTGGAAAAATTTTGGCCGGCGAAAGACCGGATGGTCCCGCCGGAGCTGGATCAGCTTCTTCGTGAATTCGAGAAGCTCCTTTTGCTCGTCATCATGTTCCCAGGAAAGCCAGTTCAGCTCGTTGTCCTGGCAATAGGTGTTGTTATTCCCCTTTTGGGTCCGGGCCCACTCGTCCCCCGCCAAGAGCATCGGCACGCCCTGCGACAGGAAAAGGGTGGCGAGAAAATTCCGGCGTTGCCGGGCGCGCAAATTGTTGATCTCGGGGTCGTCGGTCGGACCTTCCGCGCCGCAATTCCACGAGTTGTTGTGGTTGTCGCCGTCCTGGTTGTTTTCCCCGTTGGCTTCGTTGTGTTTCTCGTTGTAGCTGACGAGATCGTTCAGGGTGAAACCATCGTGCGCGGTGACGAAATTGATGCTCGCGTAGGGCCGGCGGCCGCTGTGTTGATACAGATCGGGACTACCGGTGAGCCGATAGGCCATCTCCCCAATCCGGCCTTCGTCTCCTTTCCAAAAACGCCGGACTTCATCGCGATATTTACCATTCCACTCCGCCCATAAGACCGGGAAATTTCCAACCTGGTAACCCCCCTCGCCCACGTCCCAGGGCTCGGCGATCAGCTTCACCTGCGAAAGCACCGGGTCCTGATGAATGATCTCGAAAAAAGCGTGCAGCTTGTTCACGCCCTTGTCGTCGCGGGCCAGGGTGGACGCCAGGTCGAACCGAAATCCGTCCACGTGCATATCGTTCACCCAATAGCGGAGGCTATCCATCACCAGCTGGAGCGTGCGCGGGTGGAGAAGATTGAAGGTGTTCCCCGTCCCGGTGAAATCCATGTAGTGCCGCAGATTTTCCGGCGAGAGCCGGTAATAGGCGGAGTTGTCCACGCCGCGGAATCCAAGCGTCGGCCCGAGATGGTTCCCTTCTGCGGTATGATTGTAAACGACATCAAGAATCACTTCGAGACCGGCGGCGTGGAGATTGCGCACCATCCCTTTGAACTCCGAGACCTGTTCGCCCATGATCCCGCTGCTGGAATACTTGGCTTCGGGGGCAAAGAACCCAATGGTGTTGTAGCCCCAGTAATTGACCAGGCCGCGGTCGATCAAAATCTTGTCGTCAATATGCTGATGCACGGGGAGCAATTCCACCGCGGTAACCCCAAGTTCCTTCAGATACTTGATCGCTCCCGCGCTGCCTAACCCCGCATAAGTGCCCCGCAATTCCGGCGGCACGTCGGGACAAAGCCGGGTAAATCCCTTCACGTGCGTTTCGTAAATGATCGAGCTGTGCAAGGGGGTCCTGGGCAGCTTGTCGTTCCCCCAATCGAACGCATGATCGATCACCGCCGCCTTCGGAATACCCCAGGCGTCGTCCCGAAAATCGCGGGTCAAATCTTCATGCGGGCCGCCCACCACATAACCAAACATTTCGTCCGCCCAATTCACCTGGCCGGCGATTGCCTTTGCGTAGGGATCGATCAGCAGCTTCGAGCTATTGAAGCGCATCCCGCGTTCAGGATCGTAGGGCCCATAAACTCGAAAACCATAAAGCTGTCCCGGGCGGACATCGGGGAGAAAGACGTGCCAGACCTGGTCGGTTTGTTCCGTCATCGGGATGCGAATATTTTCCTGGGGAGCGTCGAGGTTGTCGAAAAAGCAGAGATCGACGGAAGTGGCGTTCTCGGAAAAGATCGCGAAATTCACCCCGTTACCGAGCCAGGTCGCTCCGAGCGGATATGGGTAGCCCAACCAAATTTTTACCGGCGTCATGAAAAGGAGCGTGTTCTATCCTCTACGCCTTTGCGCTTGGCAACGGGCGAAGAAATTTTTTGCGCGATGCGCAGGTGGATCGGGCGCTCCGTCGCGCGATGAGGAGAATGGTCCCGAAAACTTTCGGGCGTTGAGCTAGCATCGAGCAGCGGAGCGCTCGATCCACCATGAAACGACTTCGACCTCAACCTGATTGGCCGCAATCGTGGAATGATTCCTACTTCTACGATCGAAGCGAAATCTACGGCGAGATTTCGCATTACGGTTACGCCTACGCCTACGAAAATCGCCGGCGCGAGACGCTCCGTCTCCTCACCGAAGTCCTTTCGCCGGGCGCGCGCGTCCTCGACATCGCGGCCGCCCAGGGAAATTTTTCGCTGGCCCTGGCCGAGCTCGGTTTCGAGGTGACCTGGAACGATCTCCGCGCGGACCTGGCGGATTATGTGCGAAGCAAACAGGAGCGGGGACAGATCCGCTTCGCTCCCGGCAACGCCTTCGAGCTCGCTTTCCCCGCGCTCTTTGATGCTGTCCTCATCACCGAAATCATCGAGCACGTCGCCCATCCGGACGATTTTCTGGTCAAAGCGGCAGCCCTTGTCAGGCCAGGTGGTTACATCGTGATGACCACTCCCAACGGCGGATATTTCAAGAACACGTTGCCGAAGTTTTCGGAGTGCGCCGATCCGGCCGTTTTTGAATCGGTCCAATTCAAACCGAATTCGGACGGCCACATTTTCCTTCTCCACGCCAGTGAGATAGGGCCCCTGGCCCAGCGCGCCGGACTAACGGTAGAGAAGATCAAACTGTTCACGAATCCGTTAACTGCCGGCCACATGAAAGCGGAACAGCTCCTGAAACTCTTGCCGCGACGCGCGGTTTCCTTCGCGGAGGACGTCACGCGATATTTGCCGGATGCGCTGAAAAAACGCCTGCTGGTCCAGATGGCGGTCCGTTTTCGGAAATCTTTCTCTTCCGCTACCTCTCCCTCTTAATCTTTCTTCCTCTCGGGAGAGAAAGCAGAGGAAGAGGTAGAGGTAGATCGTTTATCTAAATCGGCCGAACCAGCCGTAAGGAAACACGTCGCCGGGACAATCCGTGGCCCAGCGCGGCGGATTTACCTCGCGATGAGGCCGGA
>JBAPMH010000380.1:0-3593 GCA_049278515.1 Chthoniobacterales bacterium | reverse complement strand
AGGTGGGAGGGAGCGGTCTCATTTGATTCCGTCCGCTGCGGCGATAAGACGCTCGAAAAAAGATTCGATGTTCGTGAGATGGTGCTCACAAAATGAACGGGTAAGGCGAATGCGATCATCGTCCGCGATGGTTATATCGTCCGACGAGTCAGCGAACTCGCGAATCCGCACGTGCCTACTGTCGTTCGCGTGTAAGTAGCCGTAATGGTGAACGATGCAGTCGCGGATCGATTGGAAACGCCGCAGGTGAGCCCACTCTGGAAAGCTGCCGACGGCGACGCCCACAAGCTTGGTCAGGTAGGCGTTCGCCTGGTCAACAGCGCTGCCGGAAAGATCGGTGATACTGATCGGTAACTTTCGGCGCCGTTGTTCGCCGACGCAAAAGGCGCGAAGGCGAGTCTCGAAAACGGTGTGAATAAAAACCACAAACGAGTAACGCATCGTCGGAAATAGGTCCTCGTCGAATAGCTGCTCAAGATAGTTGACCTCATTCCAATGGAGTGACTGTTGCTCCTCGTCATTGCCAGGCGGTCGATTGGCCTCAAGGGCCGCCAACTCGGCAGCCTCGACAATAGGCATCTGCTGCTCCATGAGCTCCAGATACATCCGTAGCGCGGTAATTGCGTGGAACAGCTCCACGTAGCGTAAATCGAGGTCGCTCCACTGTAATTCCTTGTCGTGTTCGTTCACAAGAAACGCTGGGCAATAATCCACGCTAGCCAGAAACAGAGCATGGCGACGACCGTTGCCAGCAGCGCACCTACTACAGGCGGCCAAAAGCCGTGTGCACGCTGGTAAGCGATCGATAGGACCATCGCAGCCTTAAACCCGGCGCCCGCAGCAATCGCAGAGACGACTGCCGGCAATGTCTTGATGGATTTCACACTCTCATCTTTGGCGCCGCTTGGGCTGTTCTCGCCGATTCCTCATGAATTGCGCTTCGGTGAGGGCTGTGGCGCCAATTCAGTTGAGACCGCCCTAAGAATAACCCCAACCGCCTTGGTTCCTAGGTCGGTAAGTCTCCAATTAAGCACCGGCGGAGGGTCCTTCGAAGCGAGCGACTTAGTAAGCAGCCATACCATAACTTCGTCGCGCATCGAACCAATTTCCTGCCCGGGATGCGTCTTGATGAAGTTGTCAATAATTCTGCGCGCGTCGACTCCCGTAATTTTACAATCATCTGAGCATAATTCAATCAGCCCCTGAACCTGCAGCTCAGAAAGAGCCTCAATGTACGAAGAACTAGGAAACTCGACGCTCTCTTTTTGCGAATCTCCCGATGTATAAAAACGAGTCACAACTAGGGCCTCGGTACCTCGCGGGGCGCGAAGAAGAAGCTCAATTGCAGCGCCAGAGAGCCTGGGAATTGTCTCTGACAGATTGCCTGCACCTAATTTTGCCGCCTCAACCTGAACCGTCGATTTTAGGGAAACGCCAAAAGCTCCCACTTCCGCCGCATTCTTTACCTTCTCGGGAATCGCGTTCAGCGCATCTCGGAGCGGCGCGTAAAACAGAATCAAAAACAACAGGCCCAGCGCCGGCCAGCCGCCAAAGATCACTTTGAAAAACTCAATAAGAAAAGAGCCTTTGGGCGGCTTTGCGCGAAGATCAGCCTCGAACTTTCCTTCCACAGACGACAATCGCTGGGCCAAGTCCCGCAGTGCGATGGCCAGAGCTACCGTATGAACCGGCTCCGGGTCCGACGGCGGCCTCGGTTGAGGTGGGTCCGGTGTGGACTGCGCTGGGGGCTTTTCCTCCAAGATTCGGAGAGTTTTTCGAAAAACTTTCCCCGAGTCAAGTCGGGTAGTGTCGCGAGGTTTGGACGCGTTCAGATTCTAATTCGAGTTACCACGATATTGCCTCAGTCCTGGGCGCGGGTTCCGCGCCTCCTGCGGCGTGACAAAATAGGAGACGCCGATGCTTTGTGCCCCAAGAGATCGGGAACGGACGGCGCAGCGCGCCGTCTCTGCCATTGATCGCGTTTATTGGCGTTGATGCATGGACATCGTTCCGGCCGCTGAATACTCTCGGCCTTCATCGGGGCTAGGACCCGCTCTCTCCCCAGAGTGCAACCGAACAACGAAAAATTTGTTCTCAATCTGCTTGAAGACGCAGGGCTGGTAACGCGGGCCGAAATTGAGGATGCGCGATCGAAGTTGAACGGGGCGGGCGACGCCGTCGATCGGCTTATTAGGGACAGCGTTGTCCTGGCGGATCCATTTGAACTTCGGACCGCGGAGGGTCTCCGGTTCGCGCTCGGAAAAGATGTGCGCGTCATGGTGTCGGAGTCGGCGTCGCACTATTGTGGGGAAGCGTTGCGCCCTTTGGCCATCGAAATGGAATAAAACGCTCCTTATCGATTATATCCCATCCTAAATCCTCCCTAAGCTCCGCCGTCAGAGTATCTGCGACTCTTCGAAAAATCTCCGCCATTTCCTGAGGGGTATTAGTCTTGTCGTCCGCGCTGGCAATCATCTCTTCGGTAATCATAGCTTCGATGGCATCATACCCTCGTTGCTTCGCGTATAAACCCCGCCGAGCGATCAAATCGTTGGCGGTTCTCCATCGCTCGTTAATCTGAGTTTGCAGTCGCTCAAGTTTCTGAATGTCTGTAGTATTAGCGTCTCCATATGCTTGCTCGCTAGCAGAAAGCTCGACGAGCGCGGAAACAGTATCTTCGTACCATATGATTCGACGTTCGAAGGCGCGCTCTTGCTTATAGCGATCGAATCCCCATTTTGCGCCGACCCAGGCTCCCAAGAGCGCTGTTACAACACTGAATATGCTACCTATAACCGCAACTGATAGCGGTGATAGTTTGAGGAAATTTCCTTTCGCGGTGCCCTGACCAAGTCCTGTACGTCGTTTCCGCACGATTAGTTAAGCGCGACCAGTCTATAGACGGGATGAATCTCCCAAACCGTCTTCGCTTTTGCCCAGCCAGGGCCTGGATCGGTCTTTCCCCCTGCTCCGTGACTGCCGTCGAAATAAAGCGAACCTTCCAGGGTTACATGCTTCGGTGGCTTCAGATGGCTGAAGCTGCCGCCGGACGGGTGATGGAACACTCATTTGTAGCGGACCATAGCCTCGTTTACTGCTGCAACGAGCTTCTCAATGTAGCTTCTGTCCTTCGAGGTAAACGCTTTAACTTCTCCGGCGTTGCTGGTAATGGCGACGTGATAATCATCTTTTGCTGCGCGGAGCCAGAGAATGCCTCCCGCAACGCACGCTCCACCTAAGACAATGGCGCCCAGCGCGCCGCCTTTAGAGCCGATGATCGCGAATCCCCAAATGAGACCGACGATAATGAGCGCGACCGCACACCCTTTTTTTGCAGGTGTGGTCGTCATCTTCACGGAGCTGACGTTGCGGAGCGCGTAGGTCGTGCCGCCGGCAGTTATACGGCTGGTGCTAATTGAGACGTTGTTGTCGGAGTAAATGGTTTCTTCGTTCATGGTGGGTGTCGTTGTTGGTTTAGGGGTGACTTCGTAAGTTCGTCTTCAAAAAAGGCGATCAATGGAGGGAATCGTTGAGGCAAAGGGGAAACATGAACCCGTCTACCGATTTCCCTCATCCGGCGCAATCTTAAAACT
>JBAPMH010000379.1:0-1584 GCA_049278515.1 Chthoniobacterales bacterium | reverse complement strand
ACGAACGACGGAACAGCAAAACCGAACGGTGCGTCGACCCGGGCGATACGGTTGCGGGCGAACATTGGTCCGTTGGGGGGCGCGAGCGTTCTAAAAGTGCCGCCGATGAGAACCTGACCATCCGCCTGAATCGCGATCGCATTGACAATACCGCCCAGCGCGTTCGGGTTGAAACCGGACTCGACCCTGCCGTTTGGATACAGGCGCGCGATGTGGTTCCGAATCACCGGCGGACCTCCGTTTCGCGCGAACGAGCTGAAAAAACCGCCCACCAAAATCCGGCCGGGAATCGCCACGATTGAAGTTACATAAGCGTCCGGGTTCGGGTCGAACGAATCTGGCATTCCGGCGGTGAGACCGGTGGCATCGAGCCGGGCGAGGTAGTTGCGAGGTACCGCCGGGACCATTCTGTTTGGCGTGAACGAGGTGAAAAAGCCGCCGACCAAAATCTGGCCGTCCGTCTGCACCGCGATTGAACTCACAAAAGCTTCCGGGTTCGGGTCGAACATCTGATCAGCCGCTCCTGTCGTGGCATCAAGCCGGGCGATGAAGTTGCGCGGCATTCCGCCGATGTTACCAAAAAAGCCGCCCGCCAAAATCTGGCCATCCGTCTGCACTGCGATGGAAAGGACAGGACCGTCCGCCGCCGGATTAAAGTCCATGTCGAGGGTCCCGTCCGAGTTCAGCCGCGCAATGTACTTGCGCTCCTTGCCCACAATCACGGTAAAATAGCCGCCGACTAGAATCTTGCCGTCCGGTTGGACGACGATGGCGCGAACCTGGCCATCACTCGCGTCCGGGTCGAAACCGTCGAGCGCGGATTGCCCGCGCACCGCCGCGGCGCCGCCCGTTAGCAGCACGGCAAAGGAAAGCAGCAACAGCGCAGCTTTCCTTTTCGCTCTGAAGGTTACTCTCGCAGATGGTGAGCGTGGGGAAGCGAAGGACGGCTCCGAAGTGTTTCGCAAACGAACTCCGAAGGGCTTCGGGAGCAGGCAGGCTTGTTGGTTCATTTGGCGGGGGATCGCGTTAAGCGGCCTTCCAGCGAAGGTTCAGCCCCACGGGCTCCTCGAGCCCGGCCAAAGATGCGTTGAAACGTCGAAGGACGTAATCTGTGTTGGGTTCTATGGAAACGGGCGGGCAGTGTCAACCCAGCGTTTTCAAGCGAAATGAGGCCGGGAGACTTCACATCCCGGCGTGCGCCAGGAGCATTGATGGCCATCCCTCTCGGAGCGAACGCAAAGGAAGGAACTAAAATCCGACCAGCCGTGTGTTGTTACCAAAGGGGTTGAATAAAGGAGCAGGGCCGCTGTCTAACTTTTCAGGTACAACTATGAAAACATTACTACTTTCAATTCTTTCCTGCGCGATCTCGATTGGGTCGGTCATCGGCGCGTCGGTCGAGGACCAGGACGCGGTCAAGCAGCCCAAGAGCAAGAATCGCCCGGCGCCTCCCGCGCCCCGGCAGGTGAACGCTCCGCCGCGAACCGTTTCCCAGGCTCCAAAGGTCCAGCGGAACGTGAACGTGACGCCGCAAGTCCAGAACCGCGTCAAGCCGACCAATCCGAACCGGGTTTACAATCCCAA
>JBAPMH010000378.1:0-1668 GCA_049278515.1 Chthoniobacterales bacterium | reverse complement strand
CGATGTGACCGATCCAACTCTCGGCCAGATTGCTGCCGCGATGGGGAGTCGCTACAAAAATGGCGCGGACGACCCGCGGATTGTTGCGGAAATGCAGTCCATCGGCGAATCGGCGAATGGCTTTCCTGTCACCGCGCAATTGCTGCGGCGGTATCACGAACAACGAGTTCCACAATTTCTCGCCGCTCGAGCTGACGAGGGTGTGCCCGATCAGACCGCCCATGCTGTGCCCGAGAACAACGATGTGTTTCGTCGCGAAATCGTGATCGCCCGGATCGAGGTCGCGAATCGTTTTCGCGAGTTCCTGGCGCAGTTGGAGCGCGTTAAACAACACCGGCGTGCCCGTGCCGTACAAAAATGTCCAGACCTGGAAATGCGCGCTCACTTCCGGGTCACGACGGATCGTTTTCATTAAATCGGTGAACGCGAACGGCGTTGACTGCAAACCGGGCACGAGCAACACGATTGCCTTGTTCGGATCGTAGGGTTCCGTCAGGAAAATTCCCGTTCGCTCGGGCATCGAGCCCGTCCGAAGCATGTTCCGAAGACCACTGCGCGCGACGGACCGGCCGCGACTCGACATCGCCGCGATGGGCGCGGCGTCGTCGCGGTTGAGTGCAAATGTCGATCCATTCAGCTTGATCGTGCTTGGTGTGCTGATGAGCGAAAGGTGTCCCTCGCCATTCATCCGGCGGTACACTGCCGTCGCGGCACACAAGAGCCCGTCACGGGGATAGAGCGGCGCCTGGCTTGTGTCGTAATCGAGCAATATCGGAACGCCGACCTTCGCTGGTCCATCCGGGGCTGGCGATCGAAGCGTGAGATGGTAACGGGCGAGCGGCAGCTGCACTTTCGGCTCGTCAATCTTCACCTTGACGGGCTCGAGCTCGCGGCGGAGCTCGGCCGGCGTCTTGCCGTCGATCGTGCGAGCGATGGCGACCACCGCGTCGTTGTAGGCTGCGACGCGGTCGGCGTCCAACCTTCGGTAGGCTGCATCTGCCTGCGCGATTTGCTCATCCAGTCGATTCGGCGATGTCGATCTTGGCGACGCGCAACCACTAAGGAAGACGACCCCAAGCAAACTTACGCTCGTTCTTGTCAATCGCGCGCGAAGCCGCTTCTGCGATTTTTTCTGATATTCATTCGGCTGCTCGGTTTTCGTAACGAACAGCGCGAATACGAGCGCCCAAAAGATCGAGAGCGTGATCATGGCTGGCCCTCCTACTGTCCGGCGTGCGCGGTGACCGCAGACTGCGGCGGGGCCAGGGTTAATCGCAACTTCCGGACGACAAGGCCCGAGAGAGTCTCCGGTCCGCGTGGCTGCCAGACGCCGAACAGCTTCGTTGAATGGGGTCCCGGCTCGAGCTGTGCTCGGCTGGCTGTCGATAGCGCGATCGTGTGATGCTCTGAGTTTTTCATGCCGATAGCATGCGACCGCTCCCCGCTATTCGGGAAAGACCATGTTTCTGTTCTCAGCATGCATGCGGGGCATGCTGATCTCCGGGGAGTTGCTCGCTCTTTTCTAGGGCAATCCGGCGCGGATCAATTCGGAGAAATTGGGCATCGCGTCGGCCGATCGGGCGCGAGGGTTGATCAGGCTGTGCGCTTTGAGTTCGGCGAAAGGGAGACCTGCGGTGACAATGGTGTGGTGCTCGAACATCAGTTCGT
>JBAPMH010000377.1:0-2771 GCA_049278515.1 Chthoniobacterales bacterium | reverse complement strand
TCTTCCCGGCGCTCGCGATGCCCTTGGTCCGCAACGCGGCCTCGGCCTTTTCCAGGTCGCCGCCGGATTCCGCCAGCGCCCGCTTGCAATCCATGATGCCGGCATTGGTCTTCTCGCGCAGCTGTCTGACGAGTTGGGGATCGATTTCCATAAAATGTTGAGAGTGAATAGTTGAGAGTTGAGAGAAAGAACGAGGCGCTAATTGATGAGTCTCTCGACTCTCAACTAACGGCTCCCAACTTTCCCTTAGGCGGAGACTCCGGACATCTCCACCTGCTCGCGCGCGCGGGCTTCGCCGGTGGCAGAGACGATGGCGTCGACAAGCTTTTGCAACATCACACGGATGGCGCGGATCGCGTCGTCGTTGCCGGCTATCGGGTAGTCGATAATTTCAGGGTCGGCGTTGGTGTCCACGATCGCCACGGTGGGAATGCCCAGGCGGCGCGCTTCGAGGACGGCGTTCGCCTCGCGGGTCGTATCAATAACGACCATCGCGTCCGGCAACGCGGACATTTCCAGAATTCCATCCAGATTGCGCCGCAGCTTGGCCGCTTCCCGATTCAATGCCGCCAGCTCTTGCTTGCCCATTTTCTTGTAATCAGGCGACTCTTCGATCTGCTCGATATATTTGAGCCGTCCGATGCTCTTGCGGATCGTGGCCAGATTGGTCAGCGTGCCGCCCAACCAGCGCTGGTTAACATAAAACTGTCCGCAGGCCGTGGCGGCTTCCTTCACCGCTTCCTGCGCCTGCTTCTTGCAACCAACGAACAAAATCTTGCCGCCGCGCCGGGTCACTTCCTGGAGAAAATCAGTGGCGCGATGGAGCTGGCGCGCGGTCTCATCGAGATTGATGATGTAAATCTGGTTCCGCTTCTCAAAAATGAACGGCTTCATCTTGGGATTCCAACGCTTGGTCTGATGACCAAAGTGGACGCCCGCTTCGAGAAGCTCAGGAATTAATTCTGTCGGTGTTGCCATAGGTAAAATCCTCCCCGGTGCTGGCTTGGGACACGGGCCTTGAGCCGGTGCGGCCAACGAGACTTCTCCAGTCCATCGCCTCAGTCCGCGGAGGACGTGGAAGATGCGCCAGCCCCCGCCCAAAGGCAAACGGAATATTGCCGCCGCAACCGCCCTTTCCCGGTGCTTTTCTTTGGGTTGAATTCGCTCTCCCAGCGGGATAAAACCACTCGTCCCCATATGCCGACCCCGGAAGAACTTGCGCCCCAAAACCTGACCGCCGTTTTCACAAGGTGCGGTTGGAATGTTGTGAAGCGCTCAAAAATCGTTCGTCTATGGCAATCATTCCTCCAACCGATGCTGCGGAGCCAGTATGAGTGACGTCACACAGAAGACCGAAGTTGGAAGCCTGAACGGAATTCCGGAGAAACGGGTGTTCTGGTCGATCATGAGCGACTATGATCTTCGCACTGGCTTATGCGAATTGATCGACAATGTTCTCGACATCTGGGTACAAGCAAAGCCGCGCTCGCCGCTGAAAGTCCAGTTAGCATTAGACGCAGAACGCCAGCTAATCTCGATCAGAGATAACGCAGGTGGGGTCAAGCGCGAGGATTTGCGCCTCTTAATTACACCGGGGGGCAGCAAAAATGACCCCAACGCAGAAATCATCGGCTATTTTGGCGTGGGCAGTAAGCGAGCCGTGGTTGCTCTAGCGGAACACGTGGTGATCAAGACGAGGGCGAAAGACGAAAACGAGAGTTATCAGATCGACCTCACGAAAGACTGGCTCGAACTAGAAACGTGGGAGCTGCCGGAATATCAAATCCCAAACATGGAGGCCGGGAGCACGGTTATTGAACTGTCGATGCTCAAGCAGACGTTTAACGAAAAAGATATCAAGCCGCTGCTGCAACATTTCGGCGAAACCTATCAATGGTTTCTTGAAATCGACGGGTGTCACATTAGCGTCAACGACGAAGAAGTAGAAGCCCTCGGTTTTGACAACTGGGCTTATCCTCCGGGGCAAAGTCCCCGCGCTGCAATTTTTGAGCCGACACTCCCCGGCCATGGCAAGATTGGCGTTGATATTACCGCCGGACTTATTCTCGATCGTGATCCCGAAGGGGATAATTACGGCGTGTATTTGTATTGTAATAACCGCTTGATCGTTAAGGAGCTCAAAACTCGAGACGTTGGCTATTTTATTAGCGGAGAGGCGGGCGTTCCTCATCCCGATGCCTCATTGTGCCGCGTTATCGTGAAAATCAATGGCAAGGTGAAACTAATGCCGTGGAACAGCAGCAAGACTGCTATCAACTTTAGTCATCCGTCGTTTCTCGCGCTTAGACCAACGCTGATCCAGCTTGTAAGTCATTTCAGCGGTCTCTCCCGTCGGACTAAGGATGATTGGTCGGGCAAAATCTTTCGTCACACAACTGGCGAGATCGAGTCTATCGATCCCATCGATGCGGCTTTGGGTAGGCGGCTAATTTTGCCCCCCCTGCCGCGTGTAAATAAGCCACATGTGGAGCAGCTGAAGTCGCGAAACAAAAAACAGATTAACCAACAACCTTGGACCCTGGGATTGGTTGAAGCCATCGCCGCCGTCAACGTCATTCAGCGGCAGCGTCTCGAAACAAAAAACCGAATCGCGCTAATTCTGTTGGACAGCAACTTCGAAATTGCACTGAAGGAGTTTATCGTGCATCGCTCGGATTTGTTCCCGAACCCTGACCTGAAGCATCTGTTTGAGCGCCGACAGCGCGTTATCGATGCGGTCGTTCAAAACATTAACCTTCCGACAACACAAA
>JBAPMH010000376.1:0-7249 GCA_049278515.1 Chthoniobacterales bacterium | reverse complement strand
GAACAATTCCCAAGAGGGATATCCCCTTCGCAACCCGCCGCTAAAAAAACGCAAGCATCCGGCAGCGGCTCCCGGACGCATGTGATAATTTCAACGCGTGAAGGAAATTACCGCCCTGGCAAAACCTGCGACGGTCGACGTTCCCCTGGACCCTTGTTCGCCCCATTGCCGGAGTGCCCGCGCCGCTACCCGGCGCCGATCCGGCCTGATCGCCGCCAGCCTGTGCGTGGCCGCGGCCGGGGTCGTCGCTGTTCTGATCTGGCAAGGGGTGACAGAACAGGGCGCTCCCGACCCGTTGCGGCCCAATACGAGCCCAACTGTCGCGTTCCTCGATATCGGTGTCCTGGTCTTTCGGGAAGGCCTGGAGTGCATCCTCGTCCTGGCTGCCATCACAGCGAGCATGACCGGGACGAAACAGGCGCATCGCCGGCCCGTGGCGGTAGGCGCCGCCATCGCCTTCGGCGCGACCTTGATCACGTGGCTGATCGCCGTCCGCATTCTCGGCTCGCTCATGGATAACGTCCCGGCGCTCGATCTCCAGGCGGCGACCGGCTTGCTGGCCGTTGTCGTGCTCCTCGTGATCATGAACTGGTTTTTCCACAAGATTTACTGGGGCGGCTGGATCCGGCACCACAATCGCCGCCGTAAGTCTCTTCTGGCCAATGGAGGAAGCTCGGCCCATTCCCGCCTCTGGTGGGGCCTGGTCCTCCTCGGATTCACCTCGCTCTATCGCGAAGGATTCGAGGTCGTTCTCTTTCTGCAAAGCTACCAGCTGCGCCTGGGCGGCGGCGTCGTCTTGAAGGGCGCGCTCCTCGGTCTTTTGCTTTCCGGGATGGTCGCGGTGCTGACGTTTGTTCTGCAACAGCGGCTGCCCTACCGCAAGATGCTCATCACAACTGGAATTCTTCTCGGGGTGGTGTTGCTGGTCATGGTGGGCGAACAGGCGCAGGAGATGCAACTGGCCCATTGGATCTCGCGCACGGAAATTCCCTGGCTGGTCGATGTCCTGCCCGCGTGGGTCGGAATGTGGTTCGCGGTTTTTCCGACCTACGAGACCCTGCTGGCCCAGAGTATCGCCGCCATTCTGGTAGTGGGCTCGTATTATGCCGCGCGGCATTTTAGCGGGTTGCCCCCGGAGTTCGAAGAGACGCCTCAGCCCGCGCCGGACGCGCGGATCGTGGAGCAGTTGGAAACTGTTCCATGATGGGCCTGATCTTCACCCTCACCCTCACCCTCATTCCCAGAACCCAGCCGGCGATCTGATTCTGCGGCCGAGCTGATTCTTTTATGAGCAAACGCATCCTTCTTATCCTCGCCGCGGTGGTCCTGCTGCCGATGTTTTCGGCCCCGGCCGGCTCACGGCGCTTCACCTACGTTTATGAGGTCACCACCTCGCCGCCGGGCGATGTCGAAATCGAAAATTGGGTGACCTGGAAAACACGAAAACCCGACGACCACGGGTTCGACCAGATCGATTTCCGGCACGAGCTCGAATTCGGCATCACCGACAAATTCCAGATGGCCGTTTACGTGGCCGATTGGAATTATCATCACGGGATGTCAGCTGGCGAACCCGGCTTTACGCTCGAGGGCTCAGCCATCGAGTTGATCTATAATTTCACCAACCCCGTCGCCGACCCGATCGGGCTCTCGGCCTACCAGGAATTCAAGACCGGCTATCGCTTCTTCGAATCAGAGACGAAATTGCTGGCTCAAAAAAATTTCGGGCGCTTCGTCGTCGCTTACAATGCGGTCCTCGAGGCCGAATGGGAAGGCGAAGGACTCAAGGAACGCGAAGGGGAATTTCAGCAATCGTTAGGCGTGAGCTTTGAGGTTAACCCGCACTTCCTCTTCGGCGCCGAGCTCCTCCACGAAATCGCTTTTCCCGATTGGTCGGAAACCGAGCCCGGCAAATTTTTCGCTGGCCCCAACATTTCCGTTCGGAAGGGCAACTGGTGGGTTACCCTGACCGGGCTCGCCCAGGTGACAAATGCGGGCGACGAACCGGATTTGCAGGTCCGGACGATCTTCGGATTCTCCTTCTGAGATGAAGCCTCTCCTTATCCTGATTGCTCTTCCGGTGTGTGCGGTCATTCTCGCCGGCTGCGAGACGAACTCGAAGTTGGCTCCTCCGGTCAACGCAGCTTTCCTTCGCGCGAGTCATCGGAAGGATTCAGATACCCGGGCGCTGGAAGCGGGCCGCACCATTTTCGTCAAAAGTTGCATCGCGTGCCATGCCTTGCCGAAGGTGGCAGCCCACGATGCCGAGCGGATTCCCCGCATCGTCGGCGTGATGTCCAAGCGGGCGCACCTGACGCCGGAGCAAAGGGAGCTGTTGACCAAATATTTACTCGCCGTGCGTGCCCAGTAGAGGGCCGGGATGGCGCTGGAGGGATTGCGGCTCAACCCTAACGAGGGCACGATCCTAGCTACCTTTCGGCGGACGCATGGACCGCCAAACTGTTGACGCCTTATTGACGGGAATGCTCGATAGCGCTGACGGAGTTTCCGACCTGCTTTTCATTTCAGGAAAACCCCCGCTGGTTGAGGTCCACGGCCGACTGAGCGATTTCCCAATCGACACGCCTGAATCAGTCCTCACCCCGGCCCTGATCGAGGAAATCGCTGCTTTAATCATGAACGGCAGCGAACGCCATCGGCTCGAATTTGCCAGCACCGGGTCCTGCGATTGCAGCTACGCCATCGAAGACCTGGCCCGGTTCCGCGTGAATATTTACAAACAAAACGGCCGGCACGCGATCGTGATGCGCAAACTGCAATCCACCGTGCCGACCCTGGCGACGCTGGCGCTGCCCCCGATTTTCCGCGAAATCGTCAAGGAAAAGGACGGCATCATTCTCTTCACGGGCGGAACAGGGACCGGCAAGACGACGACCCTCGCAGCCATGATCAACGAGCTGAACGAGAGCCAGGAAATCCACATCGTGACGCTGGAAGATCCGATCGAATTTTTTCATAACCACCGCAAGGCCGCCATCAGCCAGCGGGAGTTGGGCAAGGATTTTTCGAGCTTCGCCGAGGGCTTGCGCGCAGCCCTGCGCCAGGCGCCAAAAGCCATCCTGGTGGGCGAGATCCGCGACCGCGAGACGCTCGAGATCGCGATGACCGCGTCGGAAACTGGACACGTGGTGTTCAGCACTCTCCACACGATCAATGCCGGCCAGACCATCAACCGCATCCTGGGAATGTTTACGCGCGAGGAGGAACAGCAGGTGCGGCAGCGCCTGGCTGCGACTCTACGCTACGTCGTCAGCCAGCGGCTCGTGAGCAAGATCGGCGGCGGCCGTTTGCTCGTAACTGAAATAATGGGCAGCAGCCTGCGGACGCGGGAGACAATTCTTTACGGCGAATCGGAAAACAAATCGTTCACGGAAATCATCGAAGCCGGATCGAACCAGGGATGGCACAGTTTCGATCAGTCGATCGTCGAAGCCTACAAGGCCGGGATCGTCGCGGAGGAGACCGCGATCACCTCGTGCTCGAACAAAGGTAAAATGCGCCGCGAACTGGACTTGATCCAGAGAAAGCGCGGCGTGGCGACCGAGCCGGAGCATTCCGGACTGAAGCTGAATATTCCCGAACCGATTCGCATCATCGAAGAGACGCCTGCGACCGCCTCTCCACCTCCGCTGGCGCCGCAACGCTAGGTAATTTTTCGGGTTTCTCGACGGCCTGTGGGCAGGCCGGCTCCAGAAGGGGAACAACATTCTGGTTGAATGAGGCGCACCCCCTCTGATCTTCCGAAATGCGGTTCCGATCTGTCCTCTTTCGTCTCGCCCTCTTCCTCTTCCTGCTTCCGGCTGCCCGCGCGGCCGATCCTTCGCCCGGCGCTGCTGGAACTATCGACGAAAAGCTTTTTCGCGGTCTGCAATGGCGCCAGGTGGGGCCGTTCCGCGGCGGTCGCGCGCTCGCCATCGAAGGCATTGTGGGCGAGCCGGGCACCTATTATTTCGGCGCGGTCGCAGGCGGAGTCTGGAAGACAACGGATGGCGGCGCAAATTGGGCGCCGCTTTTTGATAAGGAAGCGATTTCATCGATTGGCGCCATCGCGGTTGCTCCGTCCGATCACAACGTGATTTACGCCGGCACGGGTGAAGCGGCCGTGCGCGGAAACATCTCTTACGGGACTGGCGTCTATAAATCGGTCGATGCCGGCAAGACCTGGAAAAACATCGGACTGAAGGATACCCGGCACATCGGCGCGCTCATCGTCGATCCCAAGAATGCCGACATCGTGCTCGTGGCAGCGCTCGGTCACATTTTCGGGCCGAACCAGGAGCGCGGGATTTTTCGAACCACGGATGGGGGCAAGACCTGGACGAGAGTCCTGAACAAGGATCAGGATACGGGCGGAATCGAGGTGGTCTTCGATCCGCAAAACTCGAACATTGTACTTGCGGCACTCTGGCAGGCGCGCCGTCAGCCGTGGTTTTTCTCCAGCGGAGGACCCGGCAGCGGTTTGTACCGGTCGGAAGACGGCGGCGCCACCTGGAAACGGCTGGAAGGAAATGGATTGCCCGAAGGCATTCTGGGTCGGATTGGGGTGAGCGTTTCCGGCGCGGATTCGAACCGCATTTACGCCATCATTGAAGCGAAAGAAGGAGGCTTGTTCCGATCGGAAGATGGCGGGACGAAATGGACCCGAGTCAACGACGATGGCCGCTTCCGCCAGCGGGCCTGGTATTTCAGCAAGATCTACGCGGATCCAAAAGCGGCCGACACGGTTTACGTTTTGAACACGGGCCTGTTTCGCTCGGTCGATGGCGGGAAATCATTCACCTTGCTCCCCGCGCGCCACGGCGATCATCACGGCCTCTGGATCGACCCGCAGAATCCGCAGCGCATCGCCAATGCCAACGACGGCGGCGCGGCCATCTCGACGGACGGAGGCAAGACCTGGACGACGCAAAACAATCAACCGACCGCCCAATTTTATCACGTCGCGGTGGATAACGCGTTTCCATATCACATCTACGGCGCGCAACAGGACAGCTCGAATGTCGGCATCGCCAGCCGGACCGATTCGGGCGTGATCGGCCGCGAAGATTGGTTCGTGGCGGGCGGCGGCGAGTGCGGATTCGTCATCCCGGATCCGCGGGACTGGCAGGTGATTTATTCGAACAACGAAGGATTTCTGACGGTTTACGATAAGAAAAAGGAACACGCCCATGACGCGAGCGTTCTCCCGCTCGACAATTCCGGGCACGGCGCGGTCGATCTCGCCCATCGTTTCCAATGGATTTCTCCGCTTCTCCTCTCGCCGCACGATCCGGACACCATCTACACCGCGGCGGAGAGCGTTTTCAAAACGACGGACAAGGGAAACAGTTGGACGAAAATCAGCGATGACCTGACCCGCAACGATAAGAGCAAGCAACAACCCAGCGGCGGCCCGCTCACCAACGACATCACTTCGGTCGAGTATTACGACACCGTTTTCGCCCTGGCGGAATCGCCGAAAAGAAAGGGGATGCTCTGGGCCGGCACGGACGATGGCCTGGTCCACCTAACGACCGATGAAGGCCAGCATTGGACCAACGTTTCGCCGAAGATGCCGGAATGGAGCACCGTCAGCCTGATCGATCCCTCTCCGCATGAGGCCGCGGTCGCCTACGTCGTTTTTGACCGCCATAAGCTGGATGATTTCAAGCCCTACATTTTCAAAACGAGCGATTCCGGGAAAACGTGGTCGGCGATTACCACCGGCATTCCGGAGGGCGCCTACGTCCACGCGGTCCGCGAAGACCCGAAGCGGCGCGGATTGCTTTATGCCGGGACGGAGACCGGCATGTTTGTTTCGTTCGATGACGGCGGGCATTGGCAACCGCTCCAGCTGAATCTGCCGGTGACACCGATCCACGATCTCGTGGTCAAGGATGACGATCTCGTGGTGGCGACTCACGGACGCTCGTTTTGGATCCTCGATGACATCACGCCGTTGCGCCAGGTGACTGCCCAATCCGCCCAGACGGACGCGCTTCTGTATCGGCCGCAAACGGCGTTACGTCTCCACTACCCGACCGACATCGACAAGCGGCAGCCTGTCGGGGAAAATCCGCCAGCCGGGGCGATCATTAATTATTTTCTGAAGACTGCCCCGAAAGAAGAAGTGACGCTCGATATCCTGGATGCGCAGGGAAAACTGGTTCGCCATCTATCGAGCAAAGAGAAAAAGCAGAACGACCAACCGCCGGAATGGCCCGACCAGGTCGAGACGCCGCGCGTCATTCCGGCCGCGGAAGGAATGAATCGCTTTGCCTGGGATTTGCATTACGACGATCCGATTCAAACTCCGGGCGCGTTTTACTATGGCGAAGGGCCGCGTGGACCCCTGGCGCTGCCGGGCGATTACCAGGTCAGGTTAACCGTCGGTGGAAAAGTCCAGACCGCGCCGCTCCGGCTCGAAATCGATCCCCGAATCAAGGACGCGGAGCCCGCGATGCCCAGGCAGTTCGAACTCTCGGCGAAAGTCGTGGGCCGAATCGGAGACCTGCACCAGGCCATCAACGAAATTCGGAGCGTCAAAACCCAGATCGATGGGCTGCACAAACGGTTTGGCGAAGACGAACGGTTGAAGCCGGCGCTCACCGCCGCGGATGATCTCGCCAAAAAAATGTCGGCCGTCGAAGAACAATTGATCCAGGTGAACATGAAAGGTTCCGAGGGCAACCTGGCTTTTCCTAATATGCTGAACGAAGCCTTTTATTCGTTCAGCCGGACGATCGAATATGCGGATTACGGACCGACCCAGCCCCAAACCGAAGTGTTCAAAATGCTCAACGATCGGCTGGAAGAACAACTGAAGAAGTGGACCCAGATCAAAACCGATGAAGTCCCGAGGATCGCGTCGTTGATCAAAGAGGCGCAATTGCCCGCGATTTCGATAAGCGAAAAGCCGGCGATCCCGCAGTGACGTCCCCTATGTTTTATCGACGCTGCATTTGCCCGGGCCGACGAAGAGAATTCCGGCCAGGACGAAGCATATTTCGATCGAAGGCAGGGCGACGCGAAACCCATTGCTGTGTTTGACCCCGATCGCATGGGCAATCGCAAGGAGCATCAGAACAAGGATCCCCGGCCGGAAAAACAATCCAAAGATGACAAGGACGCCGCCAATCGAGCCGAGGAGCGCGCCGATGAATCCCCAAAGCTGGAAATGCGAATGAATGCCAAAATTCCGGACCCCGGCACCGAAATGTCCCCAGGCATTGGGCCCGCCCAGCAGGAC
>JBAPMH010000375.1:0-5167 GCA_049278515.1 Chthoniobacterales bacterium | reverse complement strand
TTTCCATCCAAAGATTCGTGGTCTAACGAATCATTTTAAAAACGCTTCTGAATAATGCGGGAGCGCTTTCCGTCACTCACAACTACATGCTTATGAAAAAATCACTTCTGTTAGGAGCAACTTTGGCCATCGCGGGTCTTGCCATTGTTCCGGTTTTTGCTCAGACCCAAAGCACCACTACAACCTCAACGGGTTATATCCAGAGTAGCACCGTCATCGGTTCCAAGATTAAGGATTCCCGCGGGCAGGATGTCGGCGAGATCAAGGATTTCGTCCTCGATCGGAGCAGCGGCTGCCTCGCTTACGTGGTCCTTTCGACCAAAGGCGGTGGAACGACCACGACCACGACCACGACGAAAACGGTCGCAGCGCCCTGGAGCGTCTTCTCGGTGAGTTCCGAACCGCGCGTTTACACCACCCGAATCGAGCGGGAAAAGATTTACAGCGCGCCGGTGTGGGAATCGACTCGGATCGAGGAATACAGCCGTCCGGAATATATCAGTGGCGTTTACGGATATTTTGGGGTGACCCCGAGCTTCAGCATCGGCGTGACCAATACCAGCGCCACGACGACGACCAACGCGAGCACATCGACCAATGCCAGCGCGTCGACGAACGCGACGGTGGCGCCGACAGCCGCCCCGGCCGTTTCGGCAGCGCCGAGCCCAAGCGGAACAGCCGCGGCCATCGTCACTCCGAAGCCCACGCCGATGAACCCGGCCGCCACCTCGCCCTCGAAACCTTCGACCGCCAAGAGCCCGGCCTCCGAAAGCTCGACGAGCTCCCCGTCAAAGAGCGAGAAGAAGAGTAGCACTGACTCAACCAGCGCTGATTCGACCAAGAGCAGCACCAAGAAATCTGAGAAATCCGAGGCGAAGACTGAAAAATCGCCGAAGAGCGCGTCCGAAAGCTCGAGCGAATCGCCCAGCTCGAAGTCAAAGAAATCGGAGAAGTCCGAAAAGTCGGAGAAAAAGACTTCCGAACCGGAAGCTGCTCCAACGCCGTAAAACTGGCCACCATCAAATTGTAATCACGAACAGCAGGAGTGCGGAAGCGCTCCTGCTGTTTTGCTTTTCAAATGTGGGAGGGACCTTTGTGTCCCGACTGTCGCGGCGCAAAGGCCGCTCCCACATTGACTAAGAGGCAGGTTCCGCGGCCGCAGTATCGGCAGCGAGATACTTCATCCCCAGCAGCCAGATTATCCCGGAAACGAGCATGGCCGCGGAAATGATCAGGAAGGCCACGTTCATATCGGCACGACCTGCGACGGCGCCGAGAAGTGGCGGCGAAAAAGCATCGCCGAACAAGTGGATGACCAAAATATTCATCGCGAACGCAGAAGCGCGGACGCGCGACGACACGACATTCGCAAGAGCCGCGTTAGATGGACCGGTGTTGAGAAACACGAAGAAGACCGCGCCGAACATGAAGACCCAGGCGAGCGGAAATGGCGTGTAAAGCATGGCGATGCTAAACGGAAACGCGAGCAGCATTCCGATTCCGGAGACGAGGAAATAAGAACCGCTAAAACGCTTCTGGAGCCGGTCCGCCATAAATCCTCCCAGGAGCGTCGAAAGCAGTCCCGCCACGACGGTAATCCCCCCGAAGATCGGCGTGGCCATAGCCGGTGATTGATTGCGAAAAATCAAATAAGCCGACATCCAGAACGCCATGCCCCCCAGCGCAAACGTCATCGCGGTTTGCGCCAGACAGTTGATAACGAAGGAGCGATTACGGAGAAGCGAAAGATAATCGGCCACGGTCGCGCGCTGCCGCTCGCTGCGCACTCCACTGCGCGCGCGGGGATCCGTTTGGAAGAAACACAACAATCCGAGAAGAATTCCGGGAATGGCCACGATGTAGAATGCCCAGCGCCAGCCGAGCAGGTGATTGATCAACCCGCCCAGGACATAACCGAGCGCGCTGCCCACCGGAATCGCGCCGCAAAAGACAGCCATGATCCGGCCGCGCATTTGGAGCGGGAAACAATCAGCCAGGATCGTGGGAGCGGCCGGCCCGTACCCGCCTTCACCGATGCCGACGAAAATCCGGGTGATGAAGAGCGCGGCGAAAGTGGCCGCAAAGCCGGATACGGCAGTCGAGAAGCTCCAGAGAATCACACAGACGCCGACAATGGTCCAACGCGAGAAACGGTCGGCCAGAAATCCGAGAATGGGGGCAGAAAACATGTAGGTAATGAGAAACGCCGGAGCCAGGGTTCCGGTGCTCAGCATCGCGTTCGGATCGCCCTTGGCGAAAAACGTCTCGCGGATATTCGGTTCGACGGCCGCGAGTACGAAACGATCGATGTAATTGAAAAGATTGACCCCAAGCAGGAGCGCAAGCGCCGTGCGCGCCGCTGATTTTGGTTGGGAAACGTCTGGGCTCATCCGAATTGCCGATTGCATGGAACAACCGGCTCCTTGTAAACCATAAACAATGGCGAAATCTTCCGGCTTCGAAAGCGCGCTTCGTTTTTTTGGTTTGGGCGCCGCGCGCCTGATTTACCGGGTCTCCCCGGTGGGCCGCGAACATCTGCCGCCCGGGGGCTTTCTTCTTCTGCCAAATCATATCACCTGGGTGGACGCCATCGTGCTTCTGCTCGCCTGTCCGCGCCCAATTCGGTTCATCATCGACGAGGGTGTTTACAAAAACCGTTTCCTTCATCCGGTCTTGCGGGCCGTAGGCTGCATTCCGATCACGGCGCGTAAAGCGAAAGACGCGATGCGCGATGCGGTCGCGAGAATTGAGGCCGGTGAAATCGTTTGTCTTTTTCCCGAGGGCGAACTCTCGCGGAGCGGCTCGCTCCTCCGCCTGCGGCGCGGCTACGAAATCATCGCGCGGCAGGGCGAAGCACCGGTCGTCCCCGTCTGGCTCGACCGGCTTTGGGGTTCGATCTTTTCTTTCAAGGGCGGACGCTTTTTCACGAAATGGCCGAGCGCGATTCCGTACCGGGTGATGGTCGCATTCGGCCGCCCTCTTCCGGCGAAGGCGGCCGATATCGCCAGCGTGCGCGAAGAACTCCTCAAGCTCGGCGAATTTTGTTACAGCCAGCGGCCCATCTTGCGCGAGCACCTCGGGCGGGCCTGTGTGCGCGGACTCAAGCGCCATCCCTTTCGCGCCGCGCTCACTGACGGCCTGGACGGGAGCACGTTGTCGCGCGGCAAATTGCTCGGCGTCGCTCTCGCGCTGGGCCGGCATTTGCAAAAGAGTTGCCCGGAACAGCGGATCGGAATTGTTCTTCCACCCGGCAAAGGGGGCGTGGTCGCGAACCTCGCCGTGACCCTCGCGGGCAAGGTCCCGGTGAATCTGAATTTTACGAGCCCGCGCGATGCGATTGAGTCCGCTCTCCAGCAGGCGCGGGTCAGCACGATCATCACCGCGCGAGCGCTCGCCAAACGGCTCGACGATTTCCCCTGGACGCAAAATGTCCTTCATCTGGACGAATTGCTGCCGCCGATGAAGAAAAAGATTCTCGGTGCGTGGATCACCGCGCTTCTCTTGCCCGCTTCAATCCTGGCCGGGCGCCTGCGGTTACCGCGGATTGGCGACCACAAGGAAGCGACTCTCCTGTTCACCAGCGGAAGTGCCGGCAAACCCAAAGGCGTTGTTTTGAGCCACCGGAACATCGTCGGCAACGTCTCGCAGTTCGCCGCCGTCCTCGACGCAAAGAAGGAGGACATTGTGCTCGCGTCGCTTCCGTTCTTTCACAGCTTCGGGTGCACGGTCACGCTTTGGTATCCGCTTATCGAGAGAGTGCGCGTGGTCACATACCCGAGTCCACTGGAAGCGAAAAAGATCGCGGCCTTGGTCGAACAGCACGCCGTCACGGTGATGCTGGCCACGCCGACGTTTCTCCGGGCCTACTTGCGAAAAGCAGAGCCGCCCCAGCTCCGGTCGATCCGTCTCCTGATTACCGGCGCGGAAAAATTACCGGACGAACTGGCGAAGGCGTTCGCCGCCCAGTTTGGGAAGGAGGTCATGCAAGGTTACGGACTCACTGAGACTTCGCCGGTCGTCAGCGTTAATCTGCCGCAATTGACCCCTGCGAAGCCGGGCCAAAGCGTCCAGCCCTCGAATCGCCCCGGCTCTACTGGCAAAATGCTGCCGGGAATCGCGGCGGAAATTCGCGATCCGGACACGGACGCGCACCGGTCACTCCACGAAACTGGAATGCTTTGGCTCCGCGGTCCGAATATCTTCGAGGGTTACCTCGACGCTCCCGAACAAACGGCCGCGGTTTTGAATGAGGGCTGGTTTAAGACCGGCGATATCGGGCGTTTCGACGAAGACGGATTTCTGTACATCGAGGGCCGGCTCTCGCGTTTCTCGAAGATTGGGGGCGAGATGGTGCCGCACGAAACGATTGAGCAAAAAATCATCGCGACATTGAACCTGGACCAATCGGTGCGCACCGTCGCAGTCATGGGTGTGCCGGACGTGGCCAAGGGTGAAGCGCTCATTTTGCTGAGCAGCATCGAGCTGGATTTGCCGGCGCTCCGATCGGCGCTCGCCGAGGCCGGAGTTCCGAATCTGTGGATTCCAAAAACCATGCGTCGCGTTGAGGCGATTCCAGTTCTCGGCTCCGGGAAGCTGGATCTCGCGAACTGCAAACGGCTCGCGGAAGAGATTTGAGAAATTGTAGCGACGGCGCTCGGTCGCCGTTCAGCCGGGTCGCAGCTCATCACGCGTTTTTACGCCGACAGAGCGGCGTCGCTCCAACGCGGCGTCCCTTTCGCGGATGCCGGTGGTAGGGACGGTGCGCTGCGCCGGCCGTGAATTGTTCCCAGCGCGCCATTCCTTTCGCGGACGCCGCAGCGCGGCGTCCCTACCTTCAGGGACGACGCCGCACCATCACATAGGCAAGAAACGATTGCACAATCTCGCCGCGTTGATTCGTCGTGACGTTCCGGATGCGGATAATGCCACGGTCCGGCTTCGAGCGGGACGGGCGCACATCGAGGATTTCGGTCTCGAGCCGGAGCGTATCGCCCGGCCGAACGGGATGCGGCCAGCGCAGTTCATCCACACTTAAACCAATAGAGCCACCGGTCGGATGAAATTCGCCGGTGATATACAATTTCATGCTCATCGCCGCGGTGTGCCAGCCGCTGGCCGTGAGCTCCCGGAAGAGACTCCGTTCCGCCGCCTCGACGTCGAGATGAAA
>JBAPMH010000374.1:0-1813 GCA_049278515.1 Chthoniobacterales bacterium | reverse complement strand
GGAGATCAGATGATCCACCTCATGCTGGTACGGGACCCAGACCACACCGTATCGGTTGTAGACCGCCGCCTTCTCCGCATCGGAGACGTCGCGCGTTGCGCTCGCGTAGCCGGGTGTACAGACACGGGCTCGGCCAACCGCCAGTGCGACGCCAGGGGTGAGCATGTGCCGCGGAAGATCAGCCCTCGGGATGTTTCGATCGGTGATGGGCGGCCTCGACGAAGCAGGCCCGGATGATGGCTTCGAAGGAGGCGGCTTCGATGACGGATGCGTTCGCTTCGGATGTGACGTCGATGTTGGTGACGTTGGAGGTCCGGACGCCCTCGCCACGATCCGTGGCGAAGACGTCGATATAGAGGAACAGGCGGCCAACATCACCAGGAGCAGGATCGCGATCGATGTCTTGATCCCGACTCTGCCTGTGCAGAGTTCCTCACTTGTCAGCCGCAGCACAGATGGCCATCCGTAGATCCTCGTGTCAGAAGTATCGTTCTCACCTCTTCCGCCCATAGGGCTAAACCGTCATCCCCCGTGCAAGCGTCAAGACGGCCGATATCGTCTGGCAAAGGTCTGATTCGACCTCTGTAGGCTTGATAGGTGACGCCCATCTGGCTGATGCTGTGCGCGTGAGCGAACAGATCGTGTGCTCGGAGTGCGGGTCAGCGTCGCTGATCTCCTCTGGGGTGTTCGAGCACGGGACCTGGATCCACCGGCTTACATGCTGGACGTGTCGCGACTGTCGGACCATCTTCGCCGTTCCCGAAGCAGAAGCGTCGGGACTCGACGCCCAGGATGTCGGCGCCCCACCGGTTCGGATACCGATGGAGGGTGCCTAAGGCAGCGTCACTGTGGATCGCGCGTGGCATCCATGCGGCGGCGGAAGGAACCGGCGGACGCGACGTTGGCGCCTCGCTGCTTGACCCGATCCACGAGCGCTCGATCCGACGTCACGACGGTGATGGTCTCCGGAGACTCGGCCTCGGCGACGATCTCCACGATGTCGTGATCGGCCGCGTTGCGCCCCGTCCGTGTCGCGAAAAGCACCTCGATCGGCCCACGCGTGCCCGGCGTCAGGTCCGGCGGCCGGCGATCGAACACCACAACGACCTCATCGCCTGTGGCCTCCGCGTAGCCAACGAGCTCGTCGATGAACCGCCGCACCGCGCGATCGGGATCGTTCCACCATCGGTCGGGGCGGGAGCCGATCACGTTCATGCCGTCCACCAGCCAGCGCTTTCCCCTGCCTGTGCGCGGACGTGCTCCTGGTGGCTCGCTCACGCAACGAGCGTACGTGCGAGACACTCGAGCGATGAAGCTCTGGTTGTTGCGCCACGCCAAGTCGAGCTGGAGCGATCCGGGTCTGCCTGACGAGGATCGTCCGCTCGCACCACGAGGCGAGCGGGCAGCGGATCGGATGCGGGACTACATCGCCGCCGAGGGCCTCGAACCCCAACTCGTCTTGTGCTCATCGGCCCTGCGGGCACGCCAGACGCTCGCAAGGGTGCTGCCCGCGCTCGGCAAAGAGCTCCAGGTCCACATCGAGCCGGCCCTCTACACGTTCGAAGCGGACGTGCTGCTCGATCGCCTCGGCCGGATCTCCTCCGATGTGATCTCGGTGCTCCTCGTGGGTCACAACCCCGCGATGCAGGATCTGGTCGCGCGGATAGCTGGCCGCGGCGACGCCCTGCCCACCGTTCTGCGGAGGTATCCGACCGCAGGCCTTGCCGAGATCACGTTCGGTGACGGGACCTGGGATTCCCTAGCGAAGAGGCCCGGCAAGCTCGTTCGGTTCATCGCCCCTCGAGATCTGGAG
>JBAPMH010000373.1:0-17457 GCA_049278515.1 Chthoniobacterales bacterium | reverse complement strand
ACGGTTACCGCGAACGACATCGACAATCTGCTCGAGAAGAGCACCGATCTCGCCGAGCGCAAAGCAGTCTGGGAAGCGTCGAAGCAATCCGGTCCCGCCCTGAAACCGAACCTGTTGACGCTGCGCGACCTCCGCAACGGCGTGGCGAAGGAGATGAAGTATCCCGATTACTTCACTCTCCAGGTTTCGAACTACGGGATGAGCACCGAAGAAATGCTCAAGATGCTGGAAGGCTGGATGAACACGCTCCGGCCGCTCTACCTCCAGCTCCACACCTGGACGAAATACAAGCTCGCCGAAAAATATCACCAGCCGGTCCCGAAAAAGATCCCCGCGCATTGGATCAACAATCGTTGGGCGCAGGAATGGGAAGGACTCGTCGAAGCGGCCAACACCGATAAATTTTTCCAAGGCCGGCAGCCGGAGTGGATCATCAAGACTGCGGAACAGTTTTACACCGGGCTCGGGTTTAGCCCGTTGCCCCAAACCTTCTGGGAAAGATCCGACCTCTATCCCCTGCCCCCCGATTCAAAACGGAAGAAGAACACCCACGCCTCCTGCTGGCACATCGACCTGGAGAACGACATCCGTTCCCTCCAAAGTATCGAGCCCAATTCGCGCTGGTTTTTTACCGCACATCACGAACTCGGACACGGCTATTACTTTAAGGCTTACACGCGACCGGAGGTGCCGCCGCTCCTGCGCACCGGCGCCGCGCCCGGCTTCCACGAAGGCATTGGCGAGCTGATCTCGCTCGCGTCGAGCCAGGTGCCGTATCTCCAGTCGCGCGAAATCCTGCCGAAAGATTTCAAGGCCGACACGACGGCGTTCCTCCTCGACGACGCACTGGCCCGCGCCATTCCGTTCATCTTTTTCTCGTGCGGAACGATGCCGCATTGGGAGGCCGACGTTTACGCCCGCAACCTTTCGCCCGAACAATGGAACGCGCGCTGGTGGAAATACGTTTCCGACTTCCAGGGAGTCGAGCCCCCGGCCCCGCGGGGCGAGGAATTCTGCGACGCCGCGACCAAGACGCACATCAACGACACCCCGGCCTACTACTACAACTACGCCTTTGCCACGGTCTTCAAATTCCAGCTCCACGATTACATCGCGCGCAAAATCCTGAAGCAATCGCCCCAATCGTGTAATTATGCCGACAACAAGGAAGTCGGGAAATGGCTCGATAACATTCTAAGGAAAGGCAGCACCGAAGACTGGCGAAAAGTTTTGAAGGAAGCGACCGGCGAAGAAATTTCGACCCGGGCGATGGCGGAGTACTTCAAGCCGCTCCAGACCTGGCTCGAAGAACAAAACAAAGGCCGGCAGATTGGCTGGGAGTAAGCCTTCGGCACCGCGTTCATGAAGGATATCAAGGAGGGGCGCTTTCTCCCGCAGCCGCGGGACCCCTATATTTCGGTCCCGCAGCCGCGGGATAAACCGCCGCTCCTTGAGCACGCATGACCAAATGAACCGTTACCTCATCACGTCCGCTCTGCCTTACATCAACGGTGTAAAGCATCTTGGTAATCTGGTTGGCTCCATGCTACCGGCGGATGCCTATGCGCGCTTCCAGCGTGCTCGCGGCAACGAAGTGCTCTTTATCTGCGCGACGGACGAACACGGCACCCCGGCCGAGCTCGCCGCGCATGAAGCCGGCCTCCCCATCGCGGAATACTGCGCAAAGATGCACGCGGTCCAGAAGGATCTCGGCGATCGCTTTGGCCTTTCGTTCGATCATTTCGGCCGTTCCCACTCGCCCCAGAACCACGAGATCACCCAGCATTTTTATCATCAGCTCGATACGAACGGTCTCCTGGCAGAGCGAACAACGACCCAGGTTTACTCGATCGACGACAAACGGTTTCTTCCCGACCGCTACGTCATCGGCACCTGCCGGCATTGCGGATACGAACGCGCGCGCGGCGATCAATGCGAGAACTGTACCCGCGTCCTCGATCCGGCAGACCTGATCAATCCGCGCTCGGCCATTTCCGGTTCGACGGATATCGAGCTCCGCGATTCGAAGCATCTCTTTCTCAAGCAATCGGAAATGGTAGGGCGATTACGCGAATGGATCGATTCAAGGAAAGACTGGCCGGTCCTGGTGACTTCGATCGCGCGGAAGTGGCTCGATGAAGGATTAAAGGACCGCAGCATCACGCGCGACCTGAGCTGGGGAATTCCAGTCGCCTATCAGGGTCAGGCGCGGCCGGAATTCGAAGGCAAGGTCTTTTATGTCTGGTTCGACGCGCCGATCGAATACGTGGGCGCGACCATGGAATGGGCGGAAGCGACGAAGAACGATTGGAAGCGCTGGTGGCGGGAAGACGAAGGCGCCGCCGAAGTCCGCTACGTCCAGTTCATGGGCAAGGATAACGTTCCTTTCCACACGGTGGGTTTTCCCGTCACGCTCTTTGGCTCAAAGGAACCGTGGAAGGTCGTCGATTACATCAAGGGCCTTAACTGGATGAACTATTACGGCGGCAAGTTTTCGACCTCGGGGAATCGCGGGATTTTTATGGATCACGCCCTCGAGTTGTTGCCGGCTGATTACTGGCGCTGGTATCTTCTCGCCAATGCTCCCGAATCCGACGATTCCAATTTCACCTGGGAACATTTCCAGGCGACGGTGAATCACGAACTCGCCGACGTGCTCGGCAATTTCGTCAATCGGATCGCCAAGTTTTGCACCGCGCGTCTCGGCGGAGTTGTGCCGGCAGAGGGCGACTACGGCGCGCTCGAAAAGGAAACCACCGGCGCGCTCGAACAACGGCTCGCGACTCTTACCGCCCAGATGGAAGCGATGGAATTTCGCCGATCGGCGATCGAGCTCCGATCGATGTGGGTGATCGGGAATGAATACCTGCAGAAGGCCGAGCCGTGGATGAAGATCAAGTCGGACCCGGCTGCGGCGGGCGTGTCGATTCGTTATGCTCTTAATCTGGCGATGGTGTTCGCCGCGCTTGCGCAGCCTTTCATTCCGCACGCCTCCGCCATAATCGCCGAGGCCGTGGGAAGAAAGATTGGTCCCCTCGCGTGGCCTGACAAAATAGCAGATTCGCTCGAACCGGGGGCAGCCATAACGGTCCCTGACGTTTTGTTCGCCAAGGTCGAAGACGATAAGATCGCGGAATGGGCCACGCGCTATGCGGGCGGATCTTAGCAGCGATGGCTGACCAGTCGCGTGGGTCTAGGCGGGAGTCATGAAGCTAACGTCGTAAATAATGGGGCTGGAACGCGTGAAGCTGCTTCGATGGAGCTTAGACCCCGCAGTTACAGGCGAATCCCACAAGATCGCGCCCGAGGTCCGACGCAACCTGGCCGCAGCCTCCCTTGCTTCCAGATCGTCGGGCAAAAGACTTAACCCATCCAGCAACAACCGGAGGCCCTGCGAGTAGATCGGCAGGCCGCGCGTTGCGTCCGATTCCCCTCGGGACGCAGCTTTCAAGAGATACCTGCGGATCTCCCCCTCATTCGACGGATTTTCGTAAATCTGTTGCCAGGCCCAGATGACACATCCATCGGGCAGGAAATCAAACCAATTCGCCAGGTTCCTGGCCCAGTCCCGGAGCAAATCAAAGCGGCGCAACCTGAGGAGGAGATAGGCACCCACCGCCGCTGCGTATGGATCACTCTTCTTGCTCTCTAGTAGATCATGCGCTTCTTCAACCCAGCGCACCATTGCCTCGGCGGCATACACGTCGCCACGCTCCAGGTAGCTCAGAATCGTGTCGGCCACGGGCTGCCGTGTCGCGAGTCGCACCGCGATTAGCAATGATTCGCCTTCCTTGATTTGATCGGCCCGGGCGTAGACCGATTGCGTATTGGCCGGCAGAATAGCATAGAAGCGGCCGCCGGGATGCTCGATCTCAAGGCGGGCGGGCGGAACAGCCACGTTTCCGAAACCAAGCTGCCAGGTCGCTTCATCCCCATCAGAGTTCACCCTGCCTTTGATTAGGCCGTTCCCGGGATCAAACACCCGCGCCATCATGTCGGGAGCCAATTTTACTGTCTCTCCTGCTTCCACATCGTCTGGTGGTGCGGCTTCGCGGAAGTCCGCCCGTTCGTTGTGATATTCGCGGAGCCGCCTTAGAGTTTTGGTCTGGGGCAATGGCCGGATGGTTCGTGGGGAACGCACGATTCCCTCCGCAGTGTCTAGAGCTGCCTGCGAGACAAACCGATCCAATTGGCCACGCTCATCCGTAAGGGTAACTATCTTTCCCGAGGGAAGGTGAATTCGCAGGAAGCTTCCTTCCGAAGGAACGTGGACATTGGCTTCTCGGCCCGGCTCGACCATGAGTCGCGCCACGGTTTGGTAATCCGGCGACATCACCTCCACCGAGGCCACGGGCATGTCGGCGGCGAAGCGAATTTTAAGGTTTCCGCTCATGGCACGGACACTCCCTCAAAAACGGGCGGCAAAAGGGTGTAGGTCTTACTAATCGGACCTCCGTACTGGCCGCCCGGAAACGCGACTTTGATGTCCCATTCGCCAGGTGCCACCTCTTCTTCCAGCGGCTTGTCCTGACCTGCGGGCGACTGGCGAACGTCAGCGCCCCGCTTCATCACTATCTCGGCGGCTGGATCCGCCTCGGGTTCGTTCTTGCACCGAATTGACGCGATCACGAAAGGCGCGGCGGGCTCGGAGATAGTGCCCATTCCGCTGGCATCGGGGTTGCAACTGAGCGCAAGCTTATGTTTGCGTCCGAAATGTTGCATCATATCACCCAAGGCCTTGCTCAGTGAATAACTATCCACAATCCAGTCGCCCCCTGCGTTGCTGCACCCGGCGCCATTGAGACATTTGAGGACGGCCTGCCCAAAATAGGTCACATCGTTTTCAGGGCCAAAAGCAGGCTTCCCTTCGGTCGTGGCGTAATATGCCGCTGAACAGTTAATCGACGCCGCGTCGGAAAAAGTCGATTTGATGAATGACTGCCCGGTCACCTCGATCTGGTCGAGCAGGCCAAAAGGCGTTTCCCGGCACGCATCGACAAAGAAGATCTGGGTACGAGCCTTGCAGGACCACATGCCGGTGCGCAGACCATCGAAGTCAATATTATGTCGGAATGGATCACCCCAGCCAGGGTCGCCAAAATTCTCGGGCAGCAGGAACTGGCGGACCTTGTTGAGGCCATGCCCGCAAAAATAGAATAACGCCTTGTTGTCGGGATGGGTGGAACAGCGCTGCTCCCATTTGTTGAAGGCCAGTTCGATGCGGTCGAAGGTAGCCGGCTCGGTGGGTTTTTGCATGCCATCGGGCCGGACGATATCTGTCTCGGGAGACAGCAATAGTTCGACTGAACCCAAAGGGCAATTGGCGCTGGCGTACTTCTCCAGGAGCCACGCGGCGATTTTCTTCGCCGTGATTGGTGGAGTGGTAACCTGGGAAAGGCCGAGAGGGTCCTTAGCGAGTGGGCCGTCGCCGCCGTTCAAATGCGGGTAACGCCCAACGCCGATCACGAAAGCGTGCAGGCGCGGTTTGTCCGAAACAATGTCGTTTGTCTTATCCGGCCAAATCAAGCTCATGGGTTATCGATCCGATGCCGTAACCGCTCGTAAAAGCGGTCTTGTTCGAAGTAAGCCCCGTGGGCTTTCACGACATAGGTTTTCGTGTCGTACCCAAAATCATCTACCCGGTCAAAGATCCGTTTCGCCGAATAGGAAAAGATATCAACGACGTCGAAGACGTTGATCCACCGGCGTAAATGCGGCGGAACGGGTGCCAGCTTTTGCGCCGGGCTGGGAATGTTCTTGTCGCTGCTGCGAAAAAGTTTGAGTTCCTCGAAGTGCGGAACCTGCGAACCCACAGTCACAAATAGGTCCACCTCGCGCGGCGCAAAATGGGTCAAAAGGTCGTAACTGATGACGCCACCCAGACTATGACCGATGATGACAAGCGGCTCTTCAGGCGGGCCTGCCTGGGTAGCATCCTCGAAGGCCTTGAGAATAATCTTGGGAATTGGGCCCGGGTTCTCCTTCGGCCCCCGCGTGTTGAAGTAGATGAATACGTCACCGAAGAACCTCCCCAGGTTTGCGTTCAGAGACTGACGCGTCCAGCCCAGAAGCTTAGTCGATGCGAAATCACCTGTCCGGTCAAGAACCGTCCCGGCCGCGTGCTTCACCGCATTTTTGAACTTGGCGGCCACGGCGGCAAGTGGGTTGGTAATGAAATCAAAAGGCCCCAGCGCTTCCGGTTGACTTGCGGCTGGCTGGGCAGCCTTCACCTCTTGAGCCAGCACGTTCGTAAACTGAGCATCCGTGTTTACGGCAGAAAGCCATGCTGGATGCGGATTTGCGCGAGCATAGGCCTGGGCTGCAACGATAAAGGATGCCGCTTTCTCCGCATCCAGATCGTTGACATGCTCCATTAAGAGACGTGATATGACATGAACGGCCAGTTCCAAGTCTTGCTGCGCCAACCTGGTCAACGGTTCATTCTGGGCCCCCGACGGGTCGGTCAGGGCGTCGTTCACTAGCGCAACCAGCGGCCTGAGGTTTTCGTCCACTCCGCCAACGCCTAGCGAATCGATTTCACCGCTGGGCAATGACGCCATCTCCCACGCAAACGTCGTGGCCAAATCCCCCCAGTAAGGAAATACCGGCTCGACCGTTTTAAGTTTCTTGCCGTTAATGGTCGCGCCCGCCAGGTGAGCTTGGAGAAATTTCTTGGTAACCGCCAGACCGGTTTCGTACCCCGGCCCTTTTCGAACATTAACTCCATGGACGAAGACGACAGGCATGGTCGGATCTAGGTTGGTTTCTTGTTAGCCAAAGACGCGGTGTAGAACCTCAGACGGATGTCGCGATGCGAATCCGATTCTGTCAGATTCGTGACTTCCGGCAGGACTGGGCGGGGGGAATTCCGCATGAACGCAACGCTACCCGACGGAAAAACCCGTGACAAGGCCAAAATAACTGACCTCAATTGATCAACTAGGAAACCACTCCCTAGCCCAATTATCCCAGCGAACCGCTGTCGGGGCGTTCGCGCGACACGCTGTGCCAAGAATAGTTGCTGCCCTTCGGGCAAAGCAGATAACGCTTCGGCTGACTGGCGGCGCCCCAACGGATCCCGCCAAGATCCCAGATCGACGTTGTGTTCCCGCACGGACAGCGCACGAGCCACGAGCGCGATTCCTTCTCCATCGACGCTGCCCAGCCCGGCGGTAAACTGGCCATAAAGAATTTCTGGATGGAACTCATCCTGACTCAGTGACCCGTTGTCCGAACGGACGGGTCTACGATGAAAGCTCCCCGGGTGGTTTGGCGTCCAGTCGCATCGATTTCCCGACGATCGATAATCCGGATCGGTGAGACCGTGGCCGTGCCGACCGCCTTCAGCTTAATTCGCTGTGGAATGAGCGAGCCCGTCACGAAAACCGTGCGGTCGTTCGGCTGTGGATCGATCGGCTTTCCGGCGAGCGCAACGGAAGCGAGCAGGCCAGTGGCGACAATCACTGTTCCAACGACAGAAATCCCAAGGCTCACGCTTAATCCTACAACCGCCCGGGCACCGTGCAACGCCTAGCGCGGAGGCCGAAAACCGAATTCGGCCTGCAATTCCCCCCAGAGCCAGTCAACAAAAGCATCCCTGGGGATTGAGCCCGCCTGGGCCTGCGCGAGGGTTTCCGCCTCCTCCACTTTCCCGGTGTGACAGTAGAGATACACGAGAAGGAAGCAGTCGTTGAGGTTCGAAAATCCTCGATCCCTTTCTCCTTCGAGCAAGTGGATGGCGGCGCCAAAATCTCTCTGGGCGAGCGCGCCCGCCACGAGGTCGCGGACGGCTTCGGCCGGCAAGGAAGGCGAGGTGGCTGCCAATTTCTCCGCGAGGGAAACGCGAAGCGCGTCTGTTTTCAGGACCTCCAGCACGGGGGCCCGGAGCTCCGAATGGCGCAGGTAAAAATCAAGCTCGGCCAGCCAGTTACTGCCAGCAAGTTCCGCACGGAACCGCATTTCACGAATGAGGAAGAGCGGCTCCAGCACTTCCTCTCGTTCGTTAGGCCAAAGCTCGCGGATGAAGGAAGAAGCAAAGAAGCGCTGCAAAGCGGCAGGACCCAGAAGATAACTGTGGGCGAGCCGATAAATCGGTTTCATGTCGGGCTGGGAATCAGTCAGGCGCTTGGGATAAAAGTCATCCAGCGGGTCGACCCCCTGGGTCAACCGGTCGATTTCCTCACCATCCATCAGGAATAAAGCGGGTATTTGCCCGGGGACTTCGATGCCAGTTTGAGCCAGGTCCGATCCCGAGGCGGGGTCGCTAAAGAGTTTCCGGGCCAGCGCTTCATCGCGCTTTCCAATGGGCGGCTTCATTCCGATCATGACCCATTCCATATCGGAAGTCGCCCAGAGCGAAGCGTTCGGGAAAACGTTGTGGAAAGCTCGAAGGATTGCCTTGGTTTCTTCCAGAGTGACCTGGTAAATAGGCAACCAGAAGCTGACGATCCCGCCTTCCTTTAGCCGCCCCTTCATTAGCGAAAAGAATTGCTGAGTATAGAGATTGACCGCTCCTGCAACCTTTAAGGGCGGCGGTTCCCCAGTGATGATGTCATAGCTCGTCGGCGAGGCCTGGAGAAAAAAGCGGCCGTCCTGGACCAGAGTCGTGACTCGGGGATCGCGCAGCGGATTTTGATAGCCGGCGCCTGGGTATGAATCAGCGAGGTCGAAGATCTCCTTCGAAATATCGACGATGTCGAGATGCTTGAGGCGGTGATCGCGGGTAAAGGCATCCGCCGTCACGCCGACGCCATAGCAGATCAAAAGGGCGTTCTCACTCTCGGGACGCAAGGTAAGAGGCAAGTAGGCAAACATTCGCATGTAACGCTGCGTGCGCGGCACGGTTCCCGACATGGAGTAGGAGTTGGTGACCAGCCGGTACGAGTAGGGTTGACCGTGGAGATCGCGGCGGAGCAACTGGTAGGTGTCCGCCGTGCCTTCGATTTTCTTAGCGAGGACCGAACCGTCGCCCTCATAGATGCGACGTGCATTCGCGAAATGGTTTTCGTCGCGATGGTAGGGAAAGAGAACGAGGATCAAAACGAAGAGGGCGCTGCACGAAACCAACGCAATTCCAGAGGATCGTCGCAGGGACCAGCTCTCTCTTTGACTCACGAGCAGAGCGAGTCCGGCGTAGACGGCCGCGCAAACAATCAAACTCGACTGAAACCCGAGCTGAGGGAGAAAGACGAACCCGGCGAGCAAAGGACCGCAGGCTGCACCGATGGTATTAAAAAGGATGGTGAGGCCGGTGCTATTCATCCGGCCGGCAACCTCGGATTGCACACCACTGGCGATCGCCGGAAGCAGAACTCCCGAGAGAAAGGCGACTGGAAACATCAAGGCCAGGGAGAGAAAACTGACCTGCAGCGCGAAAGCTCCGTCGAAGGTAGGAATATTCGGCGGGCGAACCGGAACCGGGAAGAACGCATAGGATAGAAGCGTTGCGCTGGCGGCGAGGATCAGGAGCAGTGGCATCAGGTGTTGTCGCCGCAGCACCCGATCCGGAATCAGACTGCCGGCGATGCTCCCGAGGCCGATACCGGCCAGGACGACCGCGAGCATGACGGAGAAGGCGATGGAACTGGAGGCAACGTACAAACGGAGGAAGCGAACCCAAATTACTTCGAGGCCAAGAAAAACGGCGCCGGCCCCCAGGCTGACGAAGAGCAGGTTCCAAGGCGGCCTGGATTCGAACGAAAACCGGACGCGCAATCGGAGTCGAGCGTTCCTGGCCGGCTTCGGTTCAGGCCGGGCGAACATCCAGGCCATAACGGCTGCCGCGCAACCTACTCCAGCGGCCGTCCAGGCCGTTCCCATGAGTCCGAACCTCTGGACCAGATAAGCTTCGCCGAGCAGCGCGCCAGCCATGGCGCCGAGCGTGTTCCCTCCATAAAGAAAACCGATGCTCCAGCCGAACTCTTGACGTTTTAGAACCGGGTCTTCCAGCAAAACGGGCAGGGTCAAACCCATCGCCGTCGTCGGAAGGAGAAGAATCAGAAACGAGACCGTGAAACGAACAAGGTTAAGTAATTGCTGGTGATCCCAGAGAGCCTGAAATCCAGCGCGCATCCATTCCCCAAGGACGGGGATTCCAAAAACGAGGGTGCAACCGGAGAGCGCCACGACCATTTCCAGACCGGCGTAGACCCGCAGCGGGCGAAAACGTCCCAGAGTGCTCGATGCCGCGATGGCACTTCCAAGGGCGAGGCCGGCCATGAAGCTCGAAAGAATCAGAGCCGCCGACCAAACCGAGTTTCCGAATGCCAGACCGCTAAGCCGGAGCCAGAGAGTTTGGAACAGCAGCGCGCTACATCCTGAAAGAAAGAGAATGGCAGAAACAATTGCGACACGCACTTGTCCAAGCCCTATCTGTTCTCCGCCGGCGCCGCAAGAAGGCCCTGGAAGGCGTCGCCGATTTACCTCCGTTCGGGGCTCAGAATTTCTTCGTCAGACGCATGTAATAGAAACGGCCGGTCGCATCGTAGGTGAAACCCGGGTAACCGACCGAGTTTCCCCCCTGGCCGGAGGCGAACGGCGGATCTGTATCAAAGACATTGTTGCAGCCGACCGTAAAGGTAGTGCCCTTCAAAAGGTTATCCCAGAAGCTCAGCCTGCCGGAAGCCGATGTGGTAACGCTGGCCTTGCTATCTTTTGAGGTGTTGGGGCTTTCCGGAGTTTCGTGAACCAGGGCGCTAAAATCGTAGGAGGCTTGAAGGTCAACCAGCCATCGCCTGTCCACGTTTCGCGTATTCAGGTCGGGATCCTGCTCGATGAAGCCGCTGATCAAGCGAACCGTTCCGATAAGATCGAAGCCTTTGTAATTCCAATCGAGCCTGGTATTGCCTCTCCACCGGTAATACCCTTCCTGGGACTGTCCCGGGTCGGTCGTGACTCCGGCCAGTTGTTCCGTCACCCCGCCTTCGACCCGCTGGACCTCGAAGGAGTTGAGATAGGTCAGTTGGGTCGTCGAGGTAATGGTGCCGAAGGTCGTGGGGTATTGATATTGCATCCCGAAATCGATGCCGTTGGCTTTCTGGGACGCTTCGTTTCGGTTGGATACGATGATTCGCGTGATGGTGCCGTCCGGCAGGCGTTCAACACTTTCGCCCGGCAACAAGGCGCCAGCGAGCTCGCGCGCCAAAACCGCATCCAAAAACGCGGACTGGACCACGCCGGTCCGCTCGATCTGCCAGAAATCCGTCGAAATCGTCAGGCCGGGAACATATTTCGGCGTCCAGACGATCCCGCCGCTGAACGTCTCTGAATCCTCCGGCGCCAGGCTCGGGGTGCTCCGAATAAGAGTGGTAGTTTCCGGCTCAAACGCGCCCCCATTCATTGGATCATGCGACGGCTGGATATCGGAAATGGGGGCGGAATAGAGTTCCTCCAACGACGGCTCGCGGAACCCGAGGCCCCAGGTAAACCTTACCGTGAGCGAGTCGTCCAGCGGTTGCCAGCGCACTCCTATCTTCGGCACGGCAACGTCCGTATCGTTGTTGAGGAAGGCTTCGTAACGTCCAGCCGCGTTGATATCGAGAGTATGAAATCCGGGGATCTCGTTTTTCTGGCTGAAAATCGGAATGCTCGTCTCCACAAAAATAGCATAGGATTTCCGTCCGCCGTGCGCCGTGGCAATCGCCGAATTGCCGGCGATATCGCCGTTGATATTGAGCTGGTCGGGATCTTCGTCCAGGGTTTCCCGGCGAAACTGGCCGCCAAGGGCAAAACCGATTCCGCCCGCAGGCAAATCGAACAGGTCGGTCGTGTAGATGGTCGCATCGATCGTAGCCAGTTTCGACGTGTCGATGTCTACCGGATGGACGCGGGCAAATTCGACCGAAGCGTCGTTCGACGGAATGGGAACGCGGAAATCGCCGAAGGGATTGAAGGCAACCGTTGTCCCGATGTACTCCGGCGAGTTTGGATTAAAGATCGGATCCGCCTGGTTCAGGATGCGGTTGAATCGCGAAATCGAGACCTGGGTTCCGGTCGTCGTGTTCTTGATTTGGCTATAACGAAAGGCGGTGTCGTAACCCCAGGTGCCGTTGAATAATTTGTCGCCGCGAAAGCCGAACGTGGCCAGCCAGGCCTCACTCTCATTGTCGAAAAGACGATTGCCAAATTCCGCCAGGCGCGCCCGGGTCCCGCCGGAAATGATTTGGTTGAATGGATTAAAAGGATTGAAGGCGCCGGGATTCACACCGGTTTCGGCATAAGTGGGCCCCCCGAACGGAGTCGTTCCGGCGGGATTGGCCACCCGCGGCGGGATAGCGATCGTGACAAATCCGGGAGTCTGAAAGTTCCCCGTGGCCGGGGCCGCCAGCTCATTATGGGTCTTTACGTCTTGGTACATCCCATCGGCGTAGACGACGAGTTGGTCGCCGAAGATCTTGTGGTCCATCGCGACATAACCGCCATACCGCTCAGACGACGGAAACGAGAGTGAGAACTCGTTGAAGTTAAAGCCATTCGGGCCCGACCTCGGCCGGCCCGCCCCGTAAAGGTAATTGCTGGCCGGAGCCAGCCCGTTCGTGCCGTTGGGAGCGCTCGCGAACTGGTTCCCATTTGAGCTTGGAATTACGACGCCGCCCGCTTCGGCCACGGCGGCGTTGGTCACCTGGAGGTTGTAGGGACTCGCGTTGCTGCTCAGAAACGGCGGCACCGCGGAATAATCGCGGTCGTGATTGAAGATCGAATTGCGATGGTAGTAATTGACAGTCCCGGAGACGTTCGTTTTCCCGTCGCCGACCCCAAAGGTCAACGCGGTATTGATCGAGCCCGAATCTTTGTCGGTCGTGTTGCCGTATTCGAACTTCGCTTCCGCGCCCCGATAGTCCTTCCAGCGCTTGATGTTCACAACCCCCGCGACCGCATCCGCGCCGTAGGTCGTGGAAGCGCCATCCTTCAGGATATCAATGCTCTCGATGGCGGACTCTGGAATTGTATTCAAGTCCACGAAGACGACGCGCCGGTTGCCGGTGGGATAAGGAGCAACCCGGCGTCCATCGAGCAGGATGAGGGTCGCCCGGGCATCGAAGCCGCGCAGAGCGATGGTGGCGGCACCGACCGCGGTATTGGAGCCGTTCTCGTTGTTTGAGACCGGCACGCCATTCGCGTTCGCCACCGCCAGGTTGCGGAGAAGTTCCTCCGTATTGCGCTCGCCGGACTTATTGATCAGTTCCCGCGTGACGTTCAGGACCGGGTTTGGTCCCACTTCCGCGGCGGTCGGAATCGCCGACCCGGTGACGAACACACGTTCTGTGCTGGCTTCCTCCGTCCCGTTTTCGTTGAACGAACGGACCGGGGCTGATTGAGTCGTCGGAGGCGCCGGTTCCTGGGCAAGGACGCTGGTCGCGAGGACGAGAGGCAGGCTGACTGCGAGGGCGATTCGAAAGAATCCGAACTGGGGCAATCCAAGGTTGATCATAATTGTTTCTCCTTCGGTTCCCGAAGGATTACCAAGATGATTGTGAGGCGCTCAAGACAAATATTTCGCAGCCTGACAACAAACTATTTCACAATCATGACCCGCACTGTCTCTTCCAATTCGTCGTTGATATAGAACTCGACGCGATACTTCCCTTCCGCCCAGCCATCCGGCGGCCGGCCCAGCGTGAAACGCGCACTGGAATCGGGATCAGGAGCTATCGTCTCGGTTTCGTCGATGATGAAATTCGGCTCGACCAGATCACCCACGTCTTCCGCAATCCAGACCACCCGGACTTTGGCTTTTTCCGGCAGCCCGCGGCCATGCCAGCGAACGTAAATGTTTTCCACCGTGGATTTGAATTCGCTCTTCGATCCCCCACCTGGGTCGGTCGAAACTTCGACAATCAACTTCTTCCCGGCGCTGGCCGGATCCGTTTCAATTTCGGGTCCGCGGATCGGCGGCATGGGCGTCGCCGTCCTCAACGGCGGCGCCGGTGTTGCGGTAGGCGTAGGTTCCGGTCTCGCAATGATCTCCGGCTTCTTTTGCAATTCCAGCGTCACGCGTTGCAGCAAGCTACCGTCCGGACCACGCACTACGGTCGTCTCTTTCACAAATCCGACGCCGGGGAAGAACCACCGGTCCAGCTTCGCCGACATGACGGACGAATCTTCGCAGTGAGTGTGCAAGGCGCGAAACGACCCCGCCTTGACTTGCACTAGCTCTTCGCTTGCGACCACGAAGTGCTGCTGGATTTCCATTCCTGCCACTTCGCCTTCCGAATCCCAGGAGTCGCCAACTTTCAGATGCGCCGGAACAATCGTTTGCGGCGGATCGAGTTTCGCCATCCGCCCGTCCTTGCCGCCGCGGACGTGGCAAACCAGTCCGCGATCGTCCAGGGTCATCAGCTCAATCCTGGTCAGAACATCGTCGGTCCTGGTTTCGAATTTGAGAAATTCCTTTCCCTCGAAAGTCTGCCGGCCAACTCTGACGGTTACAGAACTTTTTCCCCGCGGCGCGGCCGATGGTCCACCGAAATCCTCGGTCGCTTCGTAGGTCCACGTCGTCCCGTCTGCCGTCGGAAACAGCGGTTCGGCGCGAACAGCCGTCGCGGCGAGCAGAAGAAGTCCGGCGAGGGAAGACATTTTCATGAGCCGGGACTGTTCACCACTTGATTTGGTTTCGCCAATCCCAGGAACCAAAATTGCCGTTTTCCGATCTCTTGATAACGGGGATGACGCGGCTCAATCGCGTCCCCTTGGTAGGGCGAGACGCTGTCGAGCCGCGTGCGCTGAGGCGGGCGCCGCAGCCTCAAGGAAGGGCGATTTGAAATCGCCCTCTTTTTTTCGTCGGCGATTTCAAATCGCCGTTCCTTGACGCTTCACATGATTGCGGCCGAACTGACATGGCGATTCACAGCCGTAACGCAGCGCGACAGCGCGAGGCCGGGCTTTCAAACGCCCCTGCAAATCGAGCCTCGTTTCCAAACTCTGTTTGGAAATGCCAATGTCCACGCAACTCTGTTGCCTCCACCGTTGCGAAACAGAGTCTCGCAGATAATTGCGTTCCCAAACAGAGTTTGGGAACGAGGAGATAACGGACGGCTCGCTGCGGCGAGGCGGCTCCAGAGCAACTTACGGCGCGCCGGGTGCGCGCTCTTCCGATAATAGCCCAGCGCTTTAGCGCTGGGTTACCGATTTCATTCCACCAGAGTCCCGCAGGGACGAAAGAAGGCTCCACCGTAGCCGACATCTCCTTTCGTCCCTGACGGGACTTTGCGCTCCACGATCAATATTCCCAGCGCTAAAGCGCTGGGCTATTTTCAGAAAAGCGGACAGAACACCAAGCGATGCGGTTGCCCTGCCAGACCCGTTCTTATAGCGTAAAGCCCGGCCCTTATGACACGCGACGTTCGCATTCTCCTGATCAGTAATTCGACCCTTTACGGGCGGGGCTATCTCGACCATGCCGAAGAGGAGATTAGGAACGTCCTTGAAACCACCCGTCGTGTCCTGTTTTTCCCCTTCGCGTTGCAGGATCACGAGAGTTATGCGGCGAAGGCGATCGCCCGCTTTTCCGCGATGGGCTACGAGATGAGTTCCGCCCATACCGCCACAAATCCAGAAGTTGCTGTCGCCGGAGCCGACGCCATCTTCATCGGCGGCGGGAATACTTTCCGGCTTTTGAAGGCCCTTCAGGATCTCGAGTTCATCGAGCCGATTCGCCGGCGGATTCGCGAGGGCGCGCCTTATATTGGCAGCAGTGCCGGCTCGAACGTGGCCGGCCCAACGATCAAAACCACCAAGGATATGCCAATCGTCCAGCCGCGGTCATTCGAGGCTCTGCGACTGGTCCCATTTCAAATCAGTCCGCATTTTCAGGATCCGGATCCCGATTCCACCCACATGGGCGAGACCCAGGAAGAACGGATTGTGCAATTTCTCGAGGAAAACGAGACGCCGGTGCTCGGGCTGCGCGAAGGCGCCTGGGTGCGGGCCGGCAAGGGAAGCGTCGTCCTCGGCGGCACCCACGGCGCGCGAATCTTCCGGCGTGGCGAAAGCCCGGTGGAAAAAACTACCGGCGACGAAATTTCCAGCCTCATTGGCGCGCCCGAATGAACCAAACCCTGCTCCTTTCGCGGAGCGACGTCGCCCGGTTGCTGACGATGCCGCAGTGCATCGACGCCATCGAGAAAATGTTCCGGCGTCTTGGCGAAGGAAAATTGCCGGCGTCCGGCATTCTCGGGATCAAATCGAAACAGGGCGGCCTTCACATCAAGGCCGGACTGCTTCCGGGAGAACGCGACTTCATCGTCGCGAAACTGAATACAAATTTCCCGCGCAATCGCGCCGAGCATGATCTGCCCACGATCCAGGGATTGATCGCGGTCTGTGACGGCGAGAATGGCCGTCCTCTCGCCGTGATGGATTCAATCGACATCACCATCAAACGCACCGCGGCCGCGTCGGCCGTCGCGGCGAAATACCTCGCCATACCCGATTCTTCCATCGCCACGATTTGCGGCTGTGGCCAGCAAGCCGCCGCCCAGCTTTCCGCAATTCGCGCCGTGCTTCCGCTCACGAAGATTTACGCGTTCGATTCCGACCCGGCCGCCGCCAAAAACTTCGCCGCCACGTTCGCGCGAGAGCTCCGTCTCGCCATCGAACCCGTCCACGAATTGCGGTCTGCGCTAGAACGCAGCGACGTCTGCATCACCTGCACCACCGCGACGGAATTCTTCGTCCGCAAAGAAGAGGTGCGTCCGGGAATGTTCATCGCTGCCGTCGGCGCCGACGACAGTCACAAACAGGAAATCGATCCGGCCCTGATGGCGTCGGCCAAAGTTGTCGCGGACAGCCTCGATCAATCCTGCACCATCGGCGACACCCATCACGCCATCAGGGCAGGCTTGATGCGACGGGAAGATGTCCATGCGGAGTTGTCTGAAATCCTTGCCGGCAAGAAACCCGGCCGAACCAGCGCCGACGAAATCACCGTCTTCGACAGCACGGGTATCGCGCTCGAAGATGCCGTCGCCGCCGTTGCGGTCTATCACAAGGCGGTCAAAGAAAAGACGCTGACGCGGTTCGATTTCGCGGATTAGCAGCCTCGGGCGGCCGCCCTCCGGAAGCGGGCTTCCCATCCCCGCAGCCTGCCCCTAACCTCGGGCGAAAAAGCGCCCCATGAACCTGACTTCTTCCCGAAATTTTGTCTTCGCTGGATTCCTCATTTCCCTCCTCTCGGTCGCGTTCAATTCGATCGTGCTTTCCTATGTCGGCAAGCGCCTCCAGGCGGTGGACGCCGAGTACAACCGGTTAACGGAATCGCTCGCCAACCAGGCAGCGGAACTAAGCGAAGGCGATTCGCTCTTCGATCAGTATAGGATCATGCACAATCTCGTGTTCGCCGTTCCGCCGGCGAAGACGAAGGATGCCCGGCAGGACGCCGAAACCATCCTGAAGCGATTCCTTACCAAATACTACGCCGCCGCCAACGACATTCCCCGGACGGAGATCACGCGAGTTGAA
>JBAPMH010000372.1:0-7043 GCA_049278515.1 Chthoniobacterales bacterium | reverse complement strand
ACTACCGTTGCTGCATTCCTGCTCTGGCGGGGTTCGTAAGTCCTCAGTCCATAGCCCCTGACGGAAACAAACTGTTCTCGAAAGGGAGCCGTCGCGCAACGGTCTTTTCTGTCGAATCGCCCGCGGGGTTGTTTGAACAGACGCCTATCGGATCGAACGCGACGTTTCTTCTTGACTGGCTCTTCAGCTTCCCCTGTTCTCAACTTGTCATCGATTCATCAATCGATCGAACCCCCTGGAGGATTGGACCATGCGCCACTTGTCGTTGGTTTTTGCCGTTCTGCTTTCTCGAGCGAATATGTTCAAACTGTTCCCACTGCTGGCCCAGCGACCAAGGACGCTGGCGGCCGCCTGTGGGGTTCTTGTGGCGCTAGCGCCGCTGCCTACGCATGCCCAACCTTGCGCCCAATCTCCCCCCGGGATGGTCGCCTGGTGGCCATTTGATGGCTCACCGAACGACATCGTTGGTAAGAATAATCCCTCGTTGATAAGTGGGGTAGGTTACGAACAAGGCCAGGTGTTGCAGGGTGTCACATTTAGCCAGGCTCCAGCCGGAGGCATTCACATTCCTGACGGCACTCTCACGCCTAAAAAATTCACTGTAGATGCCTGGGTGAAGGTAACGGGGCCAAGCCCTGGCCCAGACCCGAACAACGATGCGCATGGGAGTTATATTGTTGCGAAGCCGTGGAACGCTTATTGGCCCACGATCGCTCTAACTTGGAGCGCCTACACCTACAGGTTTCGTTTTGATTTTGGGTACCCTAACAGCAAATCTTTCATAGATTCGGCCTCCGGCGGCCCCGGGACCGCCGGTCCAATTAACTACGGGCCGGACGGTCAATTCCATCATGTTGCGGGGACATATGACGGCGCGACTTACAGGTTCTATGTTGACGGGGATCTGAAAGGCTCCATAAATGATGCGACACCCGTCGACTACAGCGGGCAATCCTTCTGGACGATCGGAACCAATCTTGTTCCCGCTGCCGGGCAGTATTACCACACGTTTAACGGCGTCATCGACGAAGTCGAAATCTTCAACCGCGCGCTCAAGCAAACAGAAATTCAAGGCATCTTCAAGGCGGGTAAGGCAGGCAAGTGCAAGCCAAAAAAAGGCATGACGTGGATTCAGGGGAAGTCCGACGCCACGACCGGCACGATCACCGTCGGTTGCAGCGGTTGTGACGCTGCCCACGGCGATACGGTATGCACCGAGCTGCGACCGCTTCTTTGCATCTACAAGCCGAAGCCCCCCTTTCAATTGCCAAAGGGCCTGGGCAATGATCAGTATAATCGCTGGTCAGGCGGCGTTGTTGCGACGACCGAGCCCGTTGCTGGCAACAGCTTTGCAGATATCGCGGCTGCCAACTCCCGTTGCGAGGACAAATTCGGCAAGGGCTGGCGTGTTGCTGAATTTCACGACGGCGAAATTTGGAATTTCCAGGCCTATGGCGGCACGGTTAACCCTCCCAACGTACCTGCCACGCGCTTTTGGGTTAACATCAACGACCAAAAAGATGGGAATTGCTGGACAATCCCGTCGGCCGGCGGCCCGAGCACGATCAAACAATGAATTGGCGCCTGGTGGCTTCGGGCAGTAGCGCAGGTTGACTGCGACCGTGGGCCACACAACGGCGACGACAACCACGAGGATCGCGCTGGTCGAGTTCCGGCCGTATGCCGATCAAGAGTACGCGCCGCGATTTTTTGGTAGGGCGAGACTCCGTCGAGCCGCCGGGGATGCAGCTGCGCTTATCTGTTTCGCGATAACGGATCCGCAGAGCGTCGCCCACCGAATCGGGAAGCAGTCCGCGATCAGGCGAAGGGCAGGTTCGACTTGATCCGATAGGTGTCCGTCTTGTCCACCTCGGCCGACTTCGCCATATGGCGTTTGCGTTTGGCGCTCTTCGAGGAGAGGAGATGCCTGCGCGAGGCGTGCTGACGCATGACCTTGCCCGTCCCGGTGATTTTGAACCGTTTCGAGACAGATTTTCGAGTTTTGCTCCGAGAAATCGCTTTCGGCATAAGGCGCGGAAGATAGAGGCACTTTCGCCTTCTGACAACCGCTTTCCGAGAACAAATCGCTCGCTTCCCATTCTCAACATAGGAAATTGGGCGATGGAAAACGCGAATCCTCCCAAGCCGCACGTCGTGATCGTCGGCGCCGGTTTTGGCGGTTTGGAAGCGGCCAAATTGCTGACCAGGGAAGCGGTCCGGATGACGGTGATCGACCGGACGAATCATCATCTGTTTCAGCCGCTTCTTTACGAGGTGGCCACGGCTGCCCTTTCACCGGCGGACATTGCCGCGCCGATCCGGGGAATCCTGGGCCAGTGCAAGAACACCGAGGTCATCCTGGCCGAGGTCAAATCGGTCGACGTGGCGGCCAGGACAGTTAACCTCGGGGACCGGGAAATCGGATACGATTACCTCATTCTAGCGACGGGCTCGCGTCATTCCTATTTCGGCCACGACGAATGGGAGATATTGGCGCCCGGGTTAAAGAGTCTCGAGGACGCGGTCGAAATCCGGCGGCGTTTGCTCCTCGCTTTTGAGTACGCGGAAAAGATTACGGATGAGGCGGCGAAGGCCGCGGCCATGACGTTCGTTATTATCGGCGGCGGTCCGACCGGCGTTGAAATGGCGGGAGCGATCGCCGAGATCGCGCGTTACACGCTGGACAAGGATTTTAAGCATATCGATCCCTCGAGCGCGCGCGTCGTTCTCGTCGAGGGCGATCAACGCGTGCTCTCCAATTTTCCGGAAGATCTTTCCGCCAGTGCCCTAAAGCAGCTCAAGGATCTCGGCGTCGAGGTGCGGACGGGGATTCACGCGAAGAATCTCACCGAAGAGGGACTGGAAGTGGGCGACGAATTCATTCCCTGCCGCGTCAAGATCTGGGCGGCCGGAAACACCGCTTCGTTTGTCGGAAAGACGATGGGCGTCCCCATCGACAAAGCGGGGCGCGTGTTCGTAAATGAAGACCTGACCATTCCGGGCCATCCCGAGGTGCAGGTGATAGGGGATCTCGCGAACTTCACCCACCAAGGCGGCAAACCTTTGCCGGGCGTTTCTCCGGTGGCGATGCAACAGGGCCGGCACGCCGCGCGAAATATCGTCGCCATGATGGAGGAACGAAAGCCGCAACGTTTTCGCTATTGGGACAAGGGGAGCATGGCCACGATCGGTCGAAACAAGGCGGTGGCGGACATGAACTTCGTCCACTTCAGCGGCCGGCTCGCCTGGCTGGCCTGGCTTTTTGTTCACATCATTTTCCTGGTCGGCTTTCGCAATCGCATCGCCGTCCTCATACAATGGGCCTGGGCCTATATGACGTTCAACAAGGGCGCTCGACTCATTACCCGGAACTTTCAGTCCGAAAGCCGGCCGCCGAGATGATGAAGAACTTAGTGAATTAACGACTGAGCGAATTAGCGAATGGAAAGAAGCAGAGTCGAGCGCGCCAGGGAGTTGCAGGATCGAACGAAGAAGTTCGCGCTTCAGATTATCCGGACGTTTGCCCAGTTGCCGAAAACGGAAGAAGCGCGTGTTCTTGGACGACAATTCCTTAGATCGGGGACTTCGGTGGCCGCTAATTACCGGGCTGCGTGCCGAGCGCGTTCTGCGGCTGACTTCATTTCCAAGATCAGTGTTGTCACCGAGGAGACCGACGAGACGCTGTTCTGGCTGGAGTTGACTGTCGAAGCGAAAATGATGCGAGCGGAAGATCTCGAATCGGCCATCAAGGAATGCGGAGAATTGCTTAAGATATTCTCGGCCTCACTCGCGACGGCAAAAGTAAATCGCTAAATCACTCAGTCGTTAATTCGCTAATTCTCCATGCCTTTCCCTTTCCGCATCGCGGTCGTCGGCTCCGGCGCTATCGGTTGTTATTACGGCGCGAAGCTCGCGTATTTCGGAAGCGATGTGCATTTCTTGATGCGCGGCGATGTAGAGGAAATTCGCCGATCTGGCCTCCGCCTCCGGAGCAAGGAAGGAGATCTGCGGGTGGCGCAGGTCAAACATTACCCTTCCACCAGAGAGATCGGCCCCTGCGATCTTGTTCTTATTGCGGTGAAGGCGACGTCCAACGCCGACCTCCTGGAATTGATCCCGCCGCTGCTCCACGAAAAAACAATGCTGCTGACGCTGCAAAACGGTCTCGGCAATGAAGAATTTCTGGCGGAGCATTTCGGCGGGGACCGCGTTCTGGGCGGGCTTTGTTTCGTTTGCCTCAATCGCGTTTCGCGAGGTGTCATTGAGGAATACGGTCATGGACATCTGACCATCGGCGAATTCAAGGGGGGACCGCTCTCCAGGACTCACGATGTGGTCGCGGAGTTCAAGCAGTGCGGCGTAGATTGCCGCGTCCTGGACAACCTGTTGCTCGAGCGCTGGCGTAAACTCGTTTGGAACATTCCGTTTAACGGTCTCACGATTACGGCTGGCGGAATCGATACGGCGGCGGTTCTGGCGGACGACCGCCTCCGTGGCCTTACTCTCGCCTTGATGGCCGAAGTCATTGCGGCCGCGAACGCTTGCGGATATGCGTTACCGGCGGAGGCCATCGCGGAGCAGATCAAGCGAACGGAAGCGATGGGCGCTTACAAGCCATCCACCTTTATTGATTTTGAGGCCGGCCGTCCTCTGGAGATCGAGCCGATTTGGGGCGAACCGCTGCGCCGCGCAACGGCCGCCGGAGCGCTCACTCCGCGGTGGCAGGAGCTTTATGCATCGCTAAAAGAAATTGCCGCATCTCAACGTCGAGATCGGGAGCCCTCCCATGCCTGATCGAGAGCCCACCATCACCGTCTGGAACCGGCAACGCGCTGCTCCGATCAAGCTCGTTGCGCTCCAGGATTTTGCGCAACGCGCTTTGCGACAATGTCTGAAACTATCGGGCCGTAAATCGGGCGTCCTGGCGGACCTTCAGGAGCTGAGCGTCATCCTGGTTTCCGATCGGCGAATGGCGGAATTGCATCGCCGTTTTTTTCAGCAAACTGGACCGACGGATGTGATCACATTTCAACACGGCGAAATTGTCGTCAGCACGGAGACAGCACGGACGCAGGCCCGCCGCTTTGGGACATCGCTCGAGCATGAGCTCCGCTTGTACATTGCCCACGGCCTGCTTCATTTGCGCGGGTTCGATGATAAGAATCCGGTTGGCGCCGAGGAAATGAAGCGCATCCAGGAAAAACTAGTGGTTTCCTGCCGCTAAGGGCGCCGGTTGAACCGGACTCAGCCTGTGGTAGCCTTAATCATGAGTGGGCAGCCACGAGGGATGGCGCGGGTGGCACCAGGCAACTGATTGAAACGCAACCGGTTTGCCCCAATGCCGAGTTCCTTTGTATCAGCAGTAGAAAATCCCGCGATCGAGCAGGAGACTCGCACCGCGGAAGAAATCGATCTCCCCTGGCAGGTCGTCGTCCACAATGACCCGGTCAATTTGATGAGTTATGTGACGATGGTTTTTCAGAAAGTCTTCGGGTTAACAAAAGAAAAGGCGGAGCGGCACATGCTTGAAGTCCATCAACTGGGCCGTTCCATCCTCTGGAGTGGAATGCGGGAGCGCGCCGAGCTTTATGTCCAGCAACTGCACGGCTACCTGCTCCTGGCCACGATCGAACGCACCAACTGAGATGGAGTTTCGCCGTCAGGACGATTGCCTCGAGATTTCCGAGCTCGACCCCTTTCTGGCCGAACTTTTACGGCAGATTCCGGAAAGCACGAATACGGACGGAGCGGAAGACGCCTACAACCGTGTTTTCAGCTCGCCGGCAGGGGCTTCGGAGGCGGAACTTTGCGCCGAGTGGAAACTTTACGTTCAGCCGGAACTACGCCGGCTCTTTCAGACCGCGACGGAAACCGTCGCGGCCGATCTCCAGCAGCTCAACGGAAGCACAAAGCCATTCGCGAATTGCACTTTGCGCATTCCGACCGCGAACGCTGAGGCCTGGTTAAATGCGTTGAATCAGGCCCGTCTGGTTATTGCCGCGAAATACAACTTTACCGACGGCGAGCTGTGCGATCATTACCGTTCGCCCATCGGGTCACGCCGCGACCTCGGCCTGTTCCAGGTAAACTTCTACGGCTTTCTCCAGGAATTTATTCTGCAGGAATTGCCGATGTAGAGGCGCTCGCCGCGGCGAGCGCCTGCCGGGTCGGGGGGTTTAGGCGCACGCTGCGGTGAGCGTCTCTGCAAAAAAAAGACCTTCAACTCTTTTGCCGATTGCGGACCATGGACATCAAACGCTCTTTGAGGGCGTCGGACGACTTTGCGGGCCGGAGACTGAGCGCGAAGGCTTCATGCATTGAGTAGCACTCGGTTATGTAGTCTTCGGCCCTTTGTCCGAAATCTTTCCGGGCCTGCTCAAATTCCTCAAGCTCTTCGGGTTCCAGCGCTCCAATGACATACAGCCGCGCCTGGTTCTGGTATTGGTCAAAGCTCATCTCTTAGCTCCTTCAGGCCGTCGTATATCTTTTTCAGGCCCAATTCGAGCCGCGTTTTCACTGTTCCCAACGGTGTATTCGTTTTTGCTGCGATTTCGCGCTGACTCATGCCTCGAAAAAATGCAAAATTTATTGCCTCCTGTTGAGCGACCGGCAGGGTGCTGATGACGCGCCGGACCAACTCCCGGGTGTCGCTGAAGGCGATCTCCTCCTCGGTGGCATTATGGACCCAGGCGTCGGGCTGCTGCTCGGTTTCAGTCTGGAGACGTTCTCCCGCGCGGGCGTAAGCCTGCTTTTTTCGCAAGCCATCGATTGCGCGGCGGCGGGCGAGAGTAACCATCCAGCCCAGCGGTTTCCCTTTTTGGGCGGAGAAGTTTTTCGCCTGGTTCCAGATCTCCATGAAGATCTCCTGAAGCAGGTCGTCGGCCTCGGCTTCGTTGTGGATCACGCGCAGAATCAGCGCCTTGAGGATGCCGTTATAACGATCGTACAAAAGCGAAAGCGCATCTGGATCTTCGCGCTGAATGGCGTTCATCAGCTCCAGGTCCGTCGGCGCGCCCGGCTCCAGCGGCGGGGCGGAAGCGGGC
>JBAPMH010000371.1:0-16215 GCA_049278515.1 Chthoniobacterales bacterium | reverse complement strand
GGAAACGCGAGGGAAACCCCTGACGCTGCTACGACAGCTCTAACAGATCCCGCTGCAAAGGGGCCAATAACAAGGTGCTCTGGCTTCGGTCCGCGGCCACGGCATCCAATGCTCCCCGGGCCGCAATGAAAGAAGGCTCGAGACCATGTTTGTCCGCCACCGCATCGCGGCGTTGCCGCAGCTGTTCCGCGGCCCGCTCCATCTCCCGCGTCGGGCGCGTCCCGGAACGCCGCCGGCGAACCGGCCATTCGGATTCCGGCAACTGCAGGCCCCGTTCCGCCGCGTCGCGAAAACCCTGGCGTCGGCGCGCGGAGAAATGACGGTGATCGGGCGTTTCGCCGGCGGCGAAGGCTTCGGCCGCGCGCAACAACAAATGATTCTGCAAAATATGAAACGCTGGCCGGTCCGCGGCCTGGGCTTCCTTATCACGCCACTGCCAAAGCTCGCGCAAAACAGCGGAGGCACGCCCGCCGAGTTTTCCCGCGCCTGAAATCCGCCACACTTCCTCTTCGTCCCGAACGCGGCGCACGGCAGTTTGCTCGAGAGTCCGCTCACACGATTGGCGAAACCATTCCAGCCGCCCCAGATCGCGCAATTCCGTCTCCATCTTTTCCGCGAGCGGCAGGAGATAACGGGTGTCGTTCATCGCGTATTCCGCCATATGGCGAGGCAGCGGCCGCTGGGCCCAGTTCGCCTTTTGCGAGCCTTTGACCAGCTCGACTCCAAAGTACCGCTCCACCAGCGCGGCCAGGCTGAACGCGCGAATACCCAGCAAACGCGCCGCGATCACCGTGTCGAAAATCCGGGTCGCCTCAAAATTGAAGCTCCGGCGCAAAAGACGGAGATCGAAGTCAGCGCCCTGCAGGACGATCTCCTTTGGCGTCAGGGCCGTGGCCAGCGGCGACAGATCGACCTTCGCCAGCGGATCGATCAGATAATCGTCGCCGGGAATACTGATCTGGATCAGGCAAAGTTTTTCGAAATAGCAGTGCAGGCTGTCCGCTTCCGTGTCGACGGCGACGCGGTCGACTGCCTCTAGTTTGGGGAGCAGCTCGGCGAGTTGGGCGTCGGTTTGAATCATTGGTTGGAAATCCCAAAACCCAAAACCCAAATCCCAAGGAAATCCCAATCTTCAAAATCCAAACTTGGAATCCGCCTCTTTGATTTCATTTCCGCTTTTTCTGCTTTGAAATTTGTTTGGGATTTGGGATTTGGAACCTGGGATTTCTGCTCAGCGGAGCCCGCTGAGCAGTAGCTCTGCGTTTGTTTTCGTCGCGTTCAGGTTTTCGATCAGCTTCTCCATCGCTTCGATCGGGGGCAGTGCCGCCATCGCCTTGCGCAATAACTGGACGCGCTCCCATTCCTCGGGGTGGTAAAGCAAATCCTCCCGGCGGGTGGCGGATTGCATGCAGTGAATTGCGGGATAAAGCCGCTTCTCCACCAGCGAACGGTCGAGATGCAATTCCATGTTTCCCGTGCCCTTGAATTCCTCGAAAATCACCTGGTCCATCTTGCTGCCGGTGTCGACCAGCGCTGTCGCGAGAATCGTCAGGCTGCCGCCCTCCTCACAGTTGCGGGCCGCGCCAAAAAACTTTTTCGGCTTGAGAAGCGCCTTTGCTTCCACGCCGCCCGACATCGTGCGGCCTTTGCCAGTCTGGAGAGAATTGTAACCGCGCGCCAGTCGCGTGATGCTGTCGAGCAGGACCACCACGTCCTTCCTTTGTTCCACCAGGCGCTTCGCCCGTTCGAGGACCAGCTCGGCGACTTCCACATGGCGCCGCGAATTCTCGTCAAAAGTCGAATTGTAAACGTCGCAATCCACCTCCCGCTGCAGGTCCGTGACCTCTTCCGGCCGCTCGTCCACCAGCAAGATGATCAGGACAATCTCGGGATGATTAACCCGGATCGCTTTCGCGATCTCCTTTAACAAAATCGTTTTGCCAACCCGCGGCGCCGCCACGATCAAACCGCGCTGGCCGCGCCCGAGCGGAGCGAGCAAATCCACCGCTCGCGCGCTGATCGAATTCGTCTTCGCGTTCTCCAGCATGATCCGCCCTTGCGGATAAAGCGGCGTCAGATTGTCGAATGCGGTCGGCGCGACCCATTCTTCCACGGGCACGCCTTCGATGGTTCTGATTTCATCGAGCATGATCAGCTTTTCGCGATCGCGCGGGAGGCGCAAGGTTCCGCTGATTTTTTGGGCCGGCTGGAGCTGTAACTTCTGGATGAGGGCGCGCGGCACTCCCACGTCTTCGGGCACCGGAAGGAAATTCAGGCGCGGCCAGCGGAGCACGCCGAATGAATCAGGCCCGATATCGAGAAATCCCTTTGTCGTGACGGGAATTCGGCGGCCGAGCGCGGCTCGGAGCAGATCGAGAATGAGATGATGCCGTGACCGGCCGGCGTGGACCCGAAGTTCGAAAGTGCGACAAAGCTTTTCAATCTCGGCCGCGTCGAGCGCTTGCAGCTCGTTGAGATCAAGAGTTGCGGGAAGAACCGGCGACTCAGCAACGGCTTCCGCCGGATCCGTCGCGGTCGCGGCCTTGGACTGCGGGGTGACAGTCTCATCGGCCGACCGCGTCTCCGGAGTTGTCTCACTTTCACTCATTTAAGTCTTCGTCCCTTCGGTCCACAGTTGTGCCAGCAAACGCGCCTGCGCGGTCAGTCCTTCGCGTCCGCCATTATTCCAAACCACGTGATCGGCCCGGTTGATTTTTTCTTTGAGGGGCATTTGCGCGTCGATCATCTGTTGCGCCGTCACCTGATCCAATGGAGGGCGGAGCTCAGGCGGCGCCTCGTCGTTTGGCGAACCTGGCCTCGCAGGAGCTCGGGTATCCATGGAAGCGCCGCGCTGCCTGAGCCGCTCCAGCTGCACGCTGGGCGAGCAGGCCACGACCACGACGCGGTCGCATAAGGTTTCACCACCGGTTTCATAAAGAAGAGGAATGTCAGCAAAAAAAAGCCTGGTAGAGTGGCGACAGCGTTCTGCTTCGAGACTCCATTGACGGCGGATGCGCGGATGCAGGATTTGCTCCAGCGCGCGTTTCTTTCCCGCGTCGGCGAATACTATCGAACGGATCGCCTCCCGGTTCAAGCCTCCATTGGGCAAAAACGCCTCTGTCCCAAACGCCTTCTCGATCGCTCCCCTCACCTCCGGGTCGCTTTTCACCAGATCACGGGCGGCCGCGTCCGCATCGAAGAATCCAGCGTCTGGCAAAAGTTCCCGCAAACACTTCGAGAAGCTGCTTTTTCCCGTCGAAATCCCCCCCGTGATTCCTATGGCTGGCATCTCGGCAAGCATCAGACGGGATCGAGGAAAAGAAAAGCGGCCCGTGAGTTACTCCGGGCCGCTCTCTTGATCAGCGATTAAGCTGACGCTGTCGGGTTATCTTATTTTCCAGTGTTCACAAACTGGATACAATCGCCCTGGTTCTTGAAGGTCCGTGGCGTGTTGAAGGTCTTCCAACCGTCGTTCTTGCACTGGTTTGCGTTGGTTGGCGGGCCGACCGGTGGCGGCGCACAGGGGGTGCCAGTGCGCGACGTGAGCCATGGGGTATAATCAACCACGCCGTTCGGGTCGATGATTTTGTCGCCGGTGCCGCTCGGATTGCTGGCGATCATTGGGCCGGAAGCGCTGCCCCACCAGTTGTTTTCGGCATTTAGGGTGCCGGTGTGGCCACCAGCCTCTACTTCCAAGCCGGCGATCGTGTTGCCCGTAATGCAGTTGTTATGGGCCGAGATACCTGTATTTGGCGCAATCCCAACATCGTCCACCCGGATGCCGCGGTTCACGCCGCTCAGAATGTTGCTGTTTACTGCGATGTTGTTGTTGCCGCCGAAGAGCCGGACGATGCCGGAGCTGGTCGATCCGGTGCAACTATTACCGGTGATCGAGCTGTTATCGACGCTGCCAAAGACGATCCGTTCCGGTGTTCCGCCGACAAGCAGGTTGTTGGAGACGGTAATTTGTTGATCGTCACCGCCACTGCTAACGAGAACTGAGCTGTTCGTGTGGCCGCTGAACTTGTTGTTATCGATCAAGGCTTTATTGAGTCCAAAATTGACCTGGATGCCATTTCCGGAGCCGGGCCCCGGGTTATTGTTGTTCTGGATCAAGTTGAACTGCACCTTGGTTTGGATCGTGCCATCGTTATCGAGCTCAATGCCGGAGATATTGTTCTGAATAATGTTATTAAGGATCTGGTGGCCGCCATGGCCAGAGAAGGCCCCGGGGTTCGTCCAGATGCCGGCGAGGAAGCAGGGATCGGAGTTGGTTGATCCTTGAACGGTAAATCCGTCCAGGACGACGTTGTCCGCCGTGATCTGGACCGGTCCGCAAGGGTCGTCGATCGTAGACTCGGCTCCGCTTCGCGTTCGAGCGTCGACTCCTGCCTGGGCGCCAAGCAGAGTGAGGGACTTGCTGATGTTAACTTGCTCGGCATAAAACCCGATTGCCACGTTGATCGTGTCACCAGATGAGGCTTTGCCGATAGCCGCCGTGATTGTCTTACAGGCGCTGGCGGGCCCAGGGGCCGTGCAAGAATTGCTATCGTTCCCTGCAGGATCCACATACCAGTTAGCGGCTTGCGCGGCTGTGGCCCCGGCGAGCGCGAGAACTGCAACCACGGTTGCAATTGCTGTTTTGGATTTAGTCATTTTGTAATTCTTCTTTTGTTGAGGTTGCGTGGGAAGACGCCCCTTCTGAATGCGCGGTGGACAACCAAGGGCAGCCCGAAGAACGACTTCGTGGCGAGGGTTCTCTGTGATTGGCCCGTTAATAGCAAGCTTTATGTATAATTTCTACACTCAGTAGAAAAAAGGCCCAGCGGTAGCCAAAACCGCTCATGTCCGACCTATGCGCGCTGGCCCCCAGTTCCGTTCAAGAGGGTGACGGGGCGGAGGCCTCTTCTGAGGTTCTACCACCTCCCGCGCCCTTCCACTGGAAAGGCATCTGCCTTACGGCGCGCCGCGGTCGTAGACTTCCACGACGCCGTTGCCAGTGCCGTTGTTTGATCCCGACAGCAGGGCCGTATACGCACCGGGTGGCAGAGTTGCCGCAATTGCTGCCTCGAGATTGTTTGTCGGCGCCAGCCCCGCCGCGGTCACTTCCGCTGCCTGGGCTGAATCGCTCTGCCAATCGTTGTTGGACATCAGCAGAGTTCCATTGCTGTTACGCAACTCCAGCATCGGATTAGCCAAGGCGTCAGGCACACCAAAGCCGGTCAGGCTTGGCCCGATTCCACGCGCGACGATCCGATCAACATTCGCACTATCACCTCCCAAGGTGAAGCCTGCGATTACGATGTCCCCACCAGTGCTGACAAAGCCGCGCGTGCTGATATTAGCCAGTTTCGAGGGAAGAGACTGGCTGGTGTCGTAAACTTCAACCACGCCCACGCCTACGCCATTATTCTTGCCTTTAATGACCGCTGTATACGCGCCGGGAGCCAGCGTTCCACAAATGGCTGATTCAAGATTATTCGGCGGTTGGAGGCTGCCACCGAAAGTAAAGCAATCGCCATCTCCCCAATTATCATTCACGATCGTGGAAAATCCGGCCGGGCCGTGCAGCTCGATTACCGGATCGGCCAACGGATTGGCAACTCCGACGCCGGTCAAGGAAGGTCCGAGTCCCCGGATCAGGACCGACTTGAGAGAGCTCCCGGTGATAATGAAACCAGCGATCCCCACCCTGTCGTTAGTCTGAACGTTCAGGCGCGTCGAGAGGTTGAGAGGCTGCGAGGCGGGGGTGGGGGCGGCCGTCGGTGTTGGCGTGGCTGGCGTGGGCGACGCCGTAGCGCTTGGGCTCGGTGATCCTGTCGGTGCCGGAGTGGCCGTCGGGGTTGAAGTCGGGACCGGCGTCGGCGTCGGTGTTCCGCAGGTCACATCAGGCGAAGGAACCTGAATGGGGACGGTCATCGGCGTGCCAGTCTTGAAAAACCCGATTGTCGCATTCGCAGCCTGCGGCGGCTGGTTCGAATCGAAACGGAAAGTATAGGAAGTCGTCCATCGGACCGCATTCGCGTTTTGGTTTTGCGCGAATGTCTCCGTGCTCCAGGTCAGATCGCTGGCGGTTTGGACAGGAGTCCAGACCGCGTTGCTGAAGCCGGTGTTTCCCTGGGTGCCATCGTTCGCGAATCCCGGCGTATTTTGCGGGGCGCGAAATCCGATATTGCTGACCGTGGCGCTGCATCCCAGCGGCAAATTGAACGATTGCACCGCGCGATCGAGGTTCTGGTTGTAGATCACGTATTCGTAGTGCCAGAGGCCGGAAGTCGGCCCCGAAACTTTGTAAGCGATAAAGGCGCGGCCATCGACGCCCGGCTCGGGCTCGATTGGAACGACGGTCGCTCCCTGCCAGGCGTTGACCGCGGGGGACATTCGCACGGTGCTGGTTCCGGTGGTACTGAAGGTAAAACTCGTCGTGCCGCTCACATTGAAACGGCGGTAAGAAGCGTTGTTATACATGTTGCACTGGCCGGGATGGCTTTGGCACCAGGTATACTCATGCGGGGCGACGTATTGGACTTCCCCATAATAGCTCGCACCCTGATTCAGCGTCGTGTTCAAATCCGCCGCTTCCACGGTCAGCCGGTGCGAGACGTTGTTGTGGGTGTGGCCGGTGTGGTTGTTTGCCGTCGAGGGAAACGCCCCAGTGAATGGGTTGATCCAGGCACGCGAGCCTAACTGAGTAAATTGCGCACCGGTGCTGACGGCGTAGGTATCGGAGCAGTTCGGCCCAAGTTTCGTCTGGTCTGGATATGCCTGGCACTGCGCACTACATACTGCGAATTGATCGGCGCCAAACGCGTGCTTCGCCCAGCCGGTGCCGATCTGCTCGAATCGTTCGGTGTTACTCGTGCCGCCGCTCATGCGGTAAAGGCTTTGCATGATCACCGGATGGTCGATGTTCGGCAGCTGAAAGAAATCGATCGGCGTATCTCCGTTATTGCAAGAGGTCGGCGCACAGGAAAGCGCCACCTGTGTCCCGAGAGTGGCCATTTGCGTCATCTGCGCGAGGTCTCCGGTGATGATATCAGGACCCGCCACCAACTGGTCCGGAGTGTTCGGAGAACCGCTCCCGCGGGCCGGCAGGGAGGTTGAGCGCGCCACGCCGTTGACCAAGGTCGTCACCTGGATCGGGACTACGCTGGTGTTGATCGAAATTTCTCCGACCCTCGCGCCGGCGTCCGCCGGCCGGCCGAGCTGGGCCGCGAATTGTTCCGCCATCAGAAGCCGTCCACCTTCGATCTTCATCGAGTGCGTCTCGGCATCGTAATCAAACGAATGCCCCTCAAGGTTGAAGAAGACGAAGCCCGTTTTCGCGTCGCGCACCACCATGTCGAACGGCTCGCCCGGAGCCAATTTTTCGAGAACGAGCGAAGAGGCATTGAGCAACTGGGGAAGAACCGCGGAGTTCTGGCCGAGGAGAGCCATCGAACCCGGGACGGGGCCTTTGAGCATGTTATTGAAAACCTGGATCGTGAAAAACGAATTGGGCGCCACGTCGAAACGCAGCGTCTCGCGTTGCGTCCCGTCCGACTTGTTCCCGTTGAGCCGCGCCAAATCGAGGTCCATCGCCACCTTTCCGTTTGTGACGATCATTTTCTCGAAAGTGCCGGTCTGCCCGCTCACGTTTTCGTCCGGGACACGGCCGGCGGAATTTTGCCAGCTGAAGGCAAAGATCAAAAGCAACGGCAGCGTGAGATAAGCGAAAAATTTCTTAAGCATTGTCGTAATCCTGCAGTTTATGTCCGTTCGGAAAGTTGGGAACTCCTTCCGTCAAGACGACGGTTCGCGCGAAACGCGAGCTCTGACAGACATCTTACACAAGCTGCGCAGCAACGCAGATTCTTTTTTTGATTTTCTGACGCCGAAGGGCGAGGGCCGAAAGCGAAACAAGGTTAATCCAGCTTGTAGACTTCCACCAAACCGACACCCGTTGTGCCGTTCTTGCCGGCCACGATGGCGGTGTAATTCCCCGGTGAGAGAAAAATCACAAGGGTAGATTCAAAATCATTTGAGGGCGCAAGACCGGTTCCTCGAATTTCGAATTCCTGCGACTGGCCGGTCTGATCGTTGATCTTCCAATTGTCGTTCGAGCCGATCTTATCGCCGTTGGCGTTGTGCACTTCCAACGTGGGGTCCGGCAACGCCTGAGGCAACGACAGGGAAGGACCCATCGCCCGCATCAACACCTTGCCCCCGCCCGAACCGGCCGGCCCGAGAATCAACCCGCCAATCATGACATTGTCGCCCGCATTGACAAAGCCACGCGTGCTGATGTTGCCCAGCTTCGTGGCGCTTCCCTGCTCCAGGTCGTACGCTTCCACCAGGCCGATGCCGGTCCCGTCATTCGTCCCTTTGACGATTGCCGTGTAATTGCCCGGCGCCAGCGTTTGCACCATGGCCGACTCCAGGTCGTTGGAGGGCGCCAGTCCGGTCGCCCGAAGCTCATTCTCCTGCGATTGGCCGGTCAGATCGTTGGTTTTCCAGTTGTTGTTCGTCACCACACTGCCGTTGGGGAAATGCAATTCGAGAGTTGGATCGGATAATGCGCCGGAAAGCGGCAGCGACGGGCCGATCCCGCGCAGCATCACTTTCTTCGACGTTCCCCCGGTGACGATCAGGCCGCCGATCAGGACATTGTCACCGGTCAGGACATTGAGACGGGTGGCGATGTTGAGTAATTGCGTGGGGGTGGCAGTTGCACCCGCCAGATCGTAGCCAACCACGTCGACGTTAATGCCTTCCGGCGAGGCTGCCTGGATATCCGAAAACTGGCCTGGGCAGCTCGAGGCATTTTGGACGTACGGATTCGGCTGGGGGCAGGATGGGCTAAGCCAATCCCCGTAATCCAGGCCGGATGTTTGATTGAACCCGACAATATTGGTCTGCCCGCTATTGATCGAAAAGTAGCGAGCACCCGAAGAAGTCGTATTCCGGACTCCCGAGGAGGACCAACTGAAAAGGTCCTGCGGTCGAAGGTCGTTCAGTCCGCTGCCGATGTACGACCCGAGGCCAAGAACTTCGTCGATTTCGTGTTCCGCCGAACGCAACGCATCGTACTTATTGAAGGCCGGCGGTCGGGTAAACTGGAACGGGGCCGCCGAATTCAACGTCACAATTCCGTCATATTGGCCGCCAGCCCCCACCGCTCCCGTTGGAAAACATCGCCGGCGGCGTGTTTAGGCCCAGCGCTCTGCCACCTGCGCTCGAAGGCAATATATTAGGAGATAACGCGCTCGAAGGCAGACTGGCATTCGCGGTGACGTCGTTCGAGCTCTTTGCGTCCGCGCGGAGCGCGTTGAGATAGGTGTTCCACGAAATGGTGTAATAGACGAATCTGCTCGCCGCGATCGCCCCGCCCAGCGGACTGCCGTCAGCATTGGTACTCGCGTAGCGGAACAGGATCGACACCGTTATCGGGTCGGTGAAGAGAGCCTGATACTTCGCGATCGCCTGGTTGATCATCGATTGAATCGCGGCCGAGTTTGGATTGTTCGTGATGGAACTGTCGAATGTCGGCTGGATCACCAGCCCGGCGCTCGGGATCTGAGGCGCGGCCGCCTCGGACGGCGAGATCGCAGTTGTCCCGGCAGCATCAGGAACTCCCGATACCGGCAGGGCACCCTCCGCCAGAGTGCGGTGCTCCCCCACTCCCATAGTCGCTTCCTCCGCGTGAACCGCGCCCACGCCGAGAGCCATCAGCAAAAGCACGATCGCTTGCCCTCTGCGGCAAAGGGCGGCGACTATCGACGGATGTGGTTTACGGAAGGGGACCATAATGAGTGGGTATACAGAGGAAATCGTTCCCGGCCCATCGAATACGGGGAACAACCCCACTCTTTCGGCCACCGAACGAGCGCACGTATTTACGCGATCCACGGAACGTGTCAATCTGGCAATCATCCGCTCGATCAAGGTCGATTATCCCGAGAATTGAATTGAGGACTATTCGAGCCGGTGGCTCGCGCGAATCCGAGCAATGCTAAAGAAAAGCGGCCCGTGGATTAACACGAGCCGCTCTCTTAATTTCAATTTCTTAACTAGAGCCCGAGCTTAGCGGCCAGTGTTTACGTACTGGATGCAGTCCCCCTGGTTCTTGAAGGTGGTGCCGTTGGCGCGAATCGACATCGTCCAGCCGCCGTTTTTACACTGATCCACGGTCGCAGCCACGGGGAAGCAATTTCCACCCGGAGCAGCCGCGTTGAGCCATGGAGCAAAGGTCACCGGTCCTGATCCGTCGACGGCATCGCCGGTACCTCCCGGGTTGCCGGGGTTGGTTGGGCCAGTGGCGCTATTCCACCAGTTACAGGTGGCGTTGAACGTGCCCAGACCGTCGTGGCGAATGCCGGCCGCCGTATTGCCCACAAAGTTGTTTTGGTGTGCATAGACGTTCATACCCGTGATGTCCGCCGTCGGACTCCCCTGCCGTACCCCGACCCCCACATAGTTGGCGGAAAACGTGTTGCCGGTGATCCGCGCTCCAAAGCCCGCCGAGGGCGTATAGAAGCGAATGCCCGCGCCCCATGTCCGCACGGTGAGATCGGGATTGATCGTATGATCGAACGCGTTGCCGGAGATGTCGACGTTCGTCCCGTTCGCCAGTAACGCTGCGTAGTACGTCACGTACGAAAAGGAGTTCCCCGAGATCGTGCCCTTGACGTTGCTCAGATTCATTCCGGGGCCCCCCACCATCAACCACACGTTGTTCTTGATCGAGGCGACGGTCCCGGAGCTGCCGTCCCAATTCCCCGCGATAAAAACACCTTCACAGCTTCCGCAATCCGTCAGATCGTGCAGATAGTTGTCCTCGAACGTGAACAAGGCCGGTTCGTTGAAGAAGAAGCCATTGACCTGAGCGGTGAAGATATTGTGCTTGATGACCGGGCTGTTGCCTGAGGTGTACGAGTCAACAAATGCACCAGTCCCACCTGAGAAGGAGAACCCGTCGATCGTCACGGGCTGTGTCGTGCTGATCCGGATGGTGGTGCTACCACCGCCGTTGAGAGTGGCTTCTGCCACCCGGGTCCCGCTGTTCGGGCTGATGCCGAAGTTCGGCCCGCGCAAGGAAAGGCCGCGAGAGATGCCGATGTTCTCGACATATGTCCCTGCGGCCACAATGATGGGGTCGCAAGTGGGATTATCCACCGCCGATTGAATAGTTGGGTACGGCCCTGACGGAACCGAACAGGGAGCTGCCTGCGTTGTGCCAGCGCAGATGGTGACGAGCGCTGCCGCGAAAGCGACCGCGCTCAAGGTTTTCAGTTTGTTTAACTTCATTGATTGCTGTCTTTCTATTAGTGCGTTGAGAAATCCCGGAAGCGGTGCGCCTTTGGGCCCCTGCAAGGCAAAGAACGGGGTGAGTCGGAGGTTCTCCGCAATGCCCAATGGAATAGCAAGCCTTATTTATAATTTCTAGGCTGAGAATCAGAAACTGCTCTATCTAGATCGCGTTTCGGACCCCCGCTGACCGAGGGGTCCGTTGCTCTTTCAGCGGCGCCCGCTGTGATCTCGGCTATGAGACGCGATACCGTTCTCCAGGCACCGACTTTACTTCTTCGTGAAAGGAACCTCGGGCAGGATCGGAGGTTCGATCACATCTTCGGACTCCTCGATTTCCTCATTGGAGTTCACCGGTTGCCCCCCTGGGCTGATCAGGCGTGCGGTCACGAAGATGATCAGGTTCCGTTTGATGTGCTGCTCAATGTTGGTGCGAAAGAGCCGGCCCACGAGAGGAATATCTCCGAGCAGCGGAGTGCGGTCTTCGGTTTTTTGCACGTCCTCGCGCATCAAACCACCGAGCACCACCGTCTGCCCGTCCCAGATGCTCACACTCGTGGTTACCTTCCGAGTGCTGAAAATCGGCTGGTTAATGACATTCGGGGTGATGACGTTTTGAGGCGTCGTTCTGACAACGCTCGCCACCGTGTCCAGAAAGGATGAAGAGGGCGAGAGGATGGGGCTCCCATAATTGATGAAGCCCTCGAACTCGACTACCTGAGGCACCAGGTTCAAATCGATCGTAATACCGTCCGGGCCAATGACCGGCTCGACCTCGAGAGTCACCCCGGTGTTGCGCGTCTCAAAAGCTGTCGGCGTAGTCGGAGTAACCGGCACGCTGGAAGACGAGCCGATGGGAATGAGATCGCCCACGATGCCCTGACTGTCTGTCTTCACCGCTCCGACCGTTTGCGGAATTTGCGGCGGCTGGAATTGAGTCGGATAACGAAACTCCCGAACGATCTCGATGATAGCGCGCTGCCCACTCTTCGTCATGACCCGGGGCGCCGACAACAGATCGACACCTTTCTTTTGATTGAGAGCGCGCACCACGACCTGGAACTGCGGATCGGTCAATAATCCCCCGACTCCAAAAATCCCGGGGGTAAGGGCTTGCGCAGGGTTACCGCCCAGAAGCAGCGAATCAATCGCGCTGCCACTGATCGCCAGGTTTCCGCTCCGATTCCCGGCCGTCACTGGATTCAAACCGGAGACTGGAAATGGATAGTCGGCCTGGTTCACCGCCGTTCCGGTCCCAGAGGTTCCACCGTTACCCGCCAACTGGTTGTTGCCTCCAAAAGTGAACGGACCCAAAAGCCAGTCGAAACCCAGGCCCTTGAGATTGTTTTGAGTGATCTCGACAAATTTTGCCTCGATCTCCACCTGTTTCGGCCCGGAAATGTTGGCCTGTTCCACGATCGCGTCCACCAGCTCAAGGTTATCCGAAGTGTTCCGCACGATGAGGCGGCTGGTTTGCGCAAGAAAATTCGCGCTCGATCCCGGCACCGAAAAGGAAACCCCTTGGCTCTGCAAAAACTCCTTCGCGCCTTCCCGGTTTACCAGCAAACGCCCACCCGTCGATTCCTGCGTGTCTTTCGCCGTGCCGGTGGTTGCCGCGGGAGCCTTCGCGCTCACCGTCGAGGGCTGACTCAAGGCCGAGCCGCTCGGATTGAGCGATCCACTGATGAATCCCGGAGGGACTCGATACTGTTTCGTGATCAAATCGTTGCTGAGCTCGCTCAGCGGAATGATCGAAACCGCATAAGGCTCGACCTTAACTTTCAACCCGGCCTGGCTGGCGATGTAACGCAACGCTTCGCCGAGCGGGATTTGATTGAGCGTAAGGGTTATCCGCGCATCGGCCGGTAAGTGGGGCGGCGCAACAGACTCGTGATGTTCCGCCGAATCATCTGCCGCCACGCTCGCCGTCGAGACAGTTTCAGAATGAGCAGCCCCCGGCGCGCTCAGGCGCAGAACGATGTCCACTCCCTTGCGCCCGTCCGCTCCCGGATCGTTTTCCTCCGCTTGTTGCCGGAGGAATTCGAACGCTTCGCGAACGCTCGCGTCCCGAAATTCGATTCGCGGAATGATGATCGTGTTCAATTTGTGGGTGATGCGCGCGGTGCCGGTCGCATCCCGGGGGAAGGCCTCGGTCGTCGCGCCGATGGTGTCGCCATATTTTCTCACCGGCTCTTCCCAGGCCTTTTGCACCTGCCACAGCTGGCGCGAACGCGTTTCGTTGTAGGCCTCCTCTCCGTAGTGCGTTTTCGTAAGATTGATTTTCTCTTCCCCTCGCCGCGCCGCGACATTGTAGGGATCGAGATTCAGCACCTGCTCATATTTCTTAAACGCCAGGTCGAAACGCCCGCTGTTGTAGTAACCATCGGCATCGCTCAGCAGCTTCTTTACTTCTTCAACCTTGGCGATGAACCGCGGCCCGATTGTCCGGTTGAAGTAACCGGGCTCTTGGAGGCGGGCTAGCAGCTCGGCGGCCGGCCGGCAATTCGGATCGTAGCGATTGCCCAGAATCTCGCGGCAAATTGTTTCCGCCTCGGCGTATTTGCCCTCGGCAATCCGCTGCTCAGCCAGCTTGAGTCCGCTGGCGCAAAATCCGCTCACGGCTTCGTCGTGAGGCCTTTCGCTCACCAGGGCGTCCGGAAGATAGTTCAGCGCCACACGAAACTCCTCGTGCGCGACCACAAAATTCCTTTCCGCCATGGCCGCCTTGCCCCGGGCGAGCGCTTCTTCGCCTCGCGGAAACGCAGCCTGGCGCCGGGCCGCTTCACGCTCGGCGACCGTGCGACTGCTTTGCGCGAGCACCACCGCGCAGGACAATTGGACGATCGCCATCGCCAGTGTGCACTTCCATAACCAGCAGTCTGATTTTGTTTTCATAAGGGGGAACAGGTTCGGGTTATAACAAGGAAGGGCGCTTTCCAAACCGCCCCTCAATTTTGGGCGTCTCGCCCAAAAACCTCTGCCGCAAGCAATCTCGCCCAGCCGTGTTTTGAATATCGAGCGCACGTTCTTCAGGGGGTAAGCGGACCTACTTCGATCGTTTCATTCGGCTTTTGAATATCGACCACGACCGCTTTGTCAGGACGGACGTCCACCAGCTTGTATTTGATCTGACCCTCCGGTTTCAGGGAAAACTCGTGATCCTTCCTCACCGCGAATTCCCGGCGATTCCCCCAGAGATAGACAAAATTCGCGACCGCTTCCGGTGAAATCGTCACCTTCTCCTTCACCAGAGTGAGTCGCTCGCGCGTCTCCTGATTCTCGAGAAGCAACTCGGAGACATCGACTTTCGTGCCGTACCGATTCGTCTCGTATGCTTCGCTGAACTTCACGAGCCGGAATTTCGTCCCGCGAACCAGGTCGCCCATCTTAAGAAACTGCGTCGGCTCGTTCAGATCATTGGAGTTCAGGGCAAAGGTGTCGCCGACCCAGGACGCGAAAACGAGATGGAATGGCTCCTGGGCGGATGACTTCATCTTGAGTTTCGCGATAAAGGCCGGATGCGAAGCCTTGTCCTTCGGCCCGGTGCGATATTGCCATTCCTCCAGGTTAGTGAAGCCGTCGGCATCCGGATCCTGCTGGAGAACATCCGCCTCCGCGATGGGCAGATCGAACTGCTCCAACCACTCGTTAGGCACCGGCGGATGGATGTCCGCGGTTTGCAAAGTCGCGGGCAGGCCGTTCCCGTCGATGAAATGTCTTTCGGGAACGAAAAGACCGGAGCGCCCGCTGAAAGTCCACTGGGCCGGCTGCCGAAGAGTTGCCATCGCCTGCGTCACCTCGACCGCCTTCGGCGGCGGCGCCGCGTTCCTGGTTGGCGGCGACGCGGAGGCCGGCAAAAATTCCGAGCTGAATCGCGAGACCCCGCGCAGGATGAAGAGCGCCGAGATAAGGAGAAACGACGCCGCCAGGAGCGCTCCCACCCGATCGTAATTGGCGCGGATCCAGTTCATAGGAAAATTTGTATTTCCAGCGCTCAAAACATGAACCTCACGATCTCGATTCTTGCAGTCGTCTCGATCCGCTCATTCCCCACAATAAAGTTCAGCCCAGGCGCTGGAGACGGCTTTGCCGCGACAAGCCCCGGCGTCTCCGGCGCGGCCTCATGAGGCGGCCCTTTCTGTTTTTCGTTCCGGACATGCAACAGCCGGATGATGCAGAATGGCTCGTTCGCCCCGGCCAATTGATTGAGGACTCGGCGCGCCGCGGCGGGAGTGGAAACAAACGTCGCTTCCACGACATTGCCTGAGAGCAGCTTTGCGCCCGGGGAAGGCGTTGCCGCGGATTTTGTCGCGGGCGCCGTTGAAGGACTTAGGATCACTGCCGGCGACCCATGCTCTTCTGGTAAGGGCGTCCGGTGGAAAGTAGTTAGCGCCTCAATCTGCCCCTCGATCAAGCCATTCAGGAGCCACTCGATCTGGCTGAGCTCCTGCCCAAGCACCGGCGCCGCGACTTCATTCGGCAACGCGGCGGCGAACTCATCGAATCCCAGATAAAACTTATCGGGCAGCTTGACCTTGCTCGCCCGCGCTTTCTGGACGATCGCCGCCACCGCCACTCGCAGACGCGATTGGAATTCATTCGGCTTCATCGGTGTCACCGGCGCGACCCGCCGTTTCAATTCCTCCTTTAGTTTGGCGAGCGCGCTCCCGTAATCCTCCGCGTCTGCTTTCATCTTCCGCAGATTTTCCTCGCTCGGATACGGCGTGAGCCGCTCGAGTCGGTTCAGTTCCGCGGCGGTGCGGTTGAACCGAAGCAGCGCCGCATCCCAACCGCTCTTCGCGCTCAACAAAAACCAAGTCGCCGCGATCAACGCCATGCCGAAGACGACGAGGAACGTCCCGAGAAAACGATTCTCCCGAAACCATTTCATGGCGTCGCGGCGTCGCAGAGCTCCGCCCTCCACACGGT
>JBAPMH010000370.1:0-4725 GCA_049278515.1 Chthoniobacterales bacterium | reverse complement strand
GGCCAACTCTTTCGGGCCATCTCCCCGACGCAGATAAGGGTATCTCAACAGATTGAGCTGCTCGAAGTTAGTGAAACAGCCGTCAGCCTGGTCACAGCGGCTAACGCTGACGATCCGATCCTCACCCTGGAGCTGGGCCAGCCCCTCGGCCTGAAAAGCTTTGCCCAGCCCTCTTTCCGCACAATTTTGCGGCGCTTTCTCCTCTCCCTCTTTCTTGCGACGGCGCTGGCCTTGTTGGCGGCCCCTCTCGTTTCAAAAATAACACCGCACGCCACCCGCTGGGCCAAGGCCGTGGCGACTTGGGGAACGGCCCACCCCGTGCGACTCCTTCTGGCCACAGCGGCTCTCGCCGTGGTCGCGAGCTGTTATCCCATTGTCTTTCTGGGAAAGAGTTTTCTCTCTCCGAACAATCATAGCAGCACCTATCTTCTCTATGGCGAAATGCCGACCGTGCCGGGTTCCAAGGAGGCGGTGACCGATGATGAGAAAGGTTCCGATCTCGGCGCCCCGATGTGGTATTCCTGGCCCACGTCGGTCGTTGAGTCCCGGTCTTTGTTCAAGGATTTCGAGCTGCCTCTTTGGAACCGCTACGATTGCTCCGGCGTTCCTCTTCTGGGCCAGGGACAATCTATGTTTGGCGATCCCCTTCATTTTCTTGTCCTGGCTGCCGGAGGTTCGGCAGGCGCATGGGACTTAAAGTACCTCCTGGCGAAGTTCCTCTTTGCGGCTTGCCTCGGACTTTGCGTGTTTCAGCTCACCCGGCATCTTCCCGCCGCGGCCATCATCGCCGCTTCTGCGCCTTTTATCGGCTTTTTCGCCTATCGATACTCTCACCCCGCGTTCTTCAGTATGTGTTACGCCCCTTCCGTGATGCTTTGCTGGTTGAAGCTGATCGATGCCCCTACCCGCCGCGCGTCAGCTCTGTGGCTTGGAATGATGGTCCTGGCCAACTGGACGGTCATGAACAGTGGCACCGTCAAGGAAGCCTATATGCTCCTTCTGACCCTCAACCTTTGCGGCTGTCTAACCCTCCTGCTGGCCGCGAGAAAGGCGGAAAGAATCTTGAAACTGCGCCAGGCGTTCGTAGCGCAGTCGCTTTTCCTCCTCATTGCCACACCGGTCTGGCTGACTTTTCTTTGGACGCTCCGAAACGCGTGGACAGTTTACGATACCGGCGCCGTCTTTCAGATTTCGCCAGCCCTCCTCATTGGCTTGTTCGACGATATCTTTTACCGGCAGTTCAACGCCAACGAACTCCACCTCGATCCTTCAGCGAACTTTCTGGTCCTCGCGGGAGTTTTGTGGTTTTGCCTGAGCCGGCGGCGGAATGATCGTCCGCGGCTGACATGGGGAGCCGGCATCGTTTGCCTGGTCGCCCTTGGGTTCGTCTTTGGGGTGGTCCCGCCTTCCCTGATTCTTCGGATTCCCTTCCTTGGGAACATTTACCACATCGATAACACCTTCTCCTGTGTGGCAATCATCTGCCTGTTTCTCCTGGCCGGCTGCGGAATCAAAGCTTTCTGGGACGACTGCCGCACGCTCGATTTCAGACAAACCTACGTTCGTTATCTGGTCGCTCTGGCCGGATTGCTGGCTCTTTACTTTGGGACAACCGAAGCCGCCCAACGCTCGACGAAGACCCTCCTGCAGGTCGGCGAGCACATTCCGAAATCGAACTTCTTCTGGGGTTACACAGTCCTTCTGGTCGCGGCGGTCGCTCTCGGCCCCTGCCTCGGCCGGCTGGCCCTCACCGGAAATCGGACGCAAACTTGGCGGGCCCTGTCGTTGGTTCTGCTTTTCGTGCTCATCCACTGGAAGCAGGGAATGCACGGAACGACCCCGTTCGACGCCTACGTTATGAACCCGCATCCGCGGACTGATCTTCTCGCTGAATCTCCCGCCGTTAGAACGATCAAAGATCGCTCCGCTGAGCCTTGGCGAAGCGCTGGACTCAATTATAACCTTTTCCCCGGCTACGGCGGCGCCATTGGACTCGAGCAGATTGATAGTCCCGACGCGTTACTGAACAAATACTACAAATCTTTGATGGACGCTTCCGGAGTCATGCTTCTCTTTTGCAGCGCGCGCGGCGGTTGGATCGATAATCAACTTTCAAGCGACCTGCCCCTCTTCGACATGCTGAACGTCCGCTTTTTTCTCGGCGGCCCTGGCAGCAAAGGGGAAAGCATTCCCTCTTTCCAGAAGATCGCGTCGCTCGACCTGAATGTTTTCGAATCGAGCAAAGCGTGGCCGCGAGCCTTTTTCACAAACCGGGTGACACCCTACGATTCTGAAAGTGATTTCGTCAGGCTTTTGAAAGAAGGGGATGGAAAACCCTTCGCGGCAATCCAGAGGCGCGAGATTGCGGAACAAACAAACTTGGAAACGCTCATGGATCCCTCGCCATCGCCCAATCGGCGGTTCGTGCCAGCGACCGGCTACCATCTCACGAATAACAATACTTCCTTCAAAGTCACCGCGCCGGAGGCAGGCGTGATGGTTCTAACCGAGCCCTACGTCGAGAACGATTTCCAACTGCTTCTCAACGGCAAACCCGCGACCTATTTTCGAGTGAACTCGGCCTTCCGCGGCGTCTTCCTTCCGGCGCCGGGCGATTACACCTTCGCCTTTTCCTACTGGCCGCGTCACCTGACGATTTCATTGTGGATATCGGCAATCGGAATAGTTTCGCTTTTGCTGTGGCTCGGAACCTTTTTCAAATCAAAACCCCGCCAGGCGTGATTCCGGCCTGGCGGAGACAACAGCGCCTCCGCCGCTCTTGTGCCTGACCAGAACGAATATTTCCAGGAGTTAAGCGCGGAGCTGGAACAACTCCGGCGCGCTCTCATGGAGCTGCGCAGGCAGCCGGCAAGGGCTCCCGAAGAAAAACGCCTGAGTGATGGAGACGCGCTCGAGTCTACGCTTCGTCATCTCAGTGCGGCGAAGACGCTCGCCCGGCTTCTTCAGACCGGCCTTGCCGGCGCGGAATCTCAGCTCGACCGCGCCGAGCGGGAAATCTGGACCCTGAAAGTTAAACGCGCGGACGCGACCGCCAGATTGAAGAGCCGTGAGCGTTTGCTCGAACAAATTCAGCGCTCGGCCGCGTGGAAGGTGGTCAAGCCAGTCTGGAAACTCTTCAATCGTTCCCGGAGACCGGACAGCATCACCAGTGATCTCGCGTTTGCCCTGGACCTGCCGCAGCAATGGAAAACGAGCCGCGAGATTCTCCTGATCAAAGGATGGTGCTTCTCGCGGAGCGGGAGAGAGATAGCCGGCGTCCGGGCCAAGATAGGAAGCAAAGGGCGATTGGCGCGTTACGGGCTTGAGCGGCTCGACGTGAGCGGCTCTTTCGGCGACTGGCCCCTGGCGCGGCAAAGTGGGTTTACCATCGAACTCCGGGTTCCTCCGGGACGCTCGACGGTGCGTTTGGAAATGATCGAGCAGGGATCGGATTGGCAACCGTTCTTCGAGCATGAGTTGGAAAGAGAAGCCGGAGAAGGAGACGCGAGCTTCGAGGATCAGCCCGCAGAAGTTGCCGGGTCGCCGGAGCGAATTCTAAAGCTTCCCTCGCTTTCCGCCTCCAAGGCTTTCGAGCTTCTTCAACCTGCCTTTCACAAACACACGCAACGCGCCCCAGCCGGCACTCCTTTCTTCAGCATTCTGACCCCAACCTTCAACTCGAAGCCCGAATGGCTCGCTGAAGCAGCCTTGAGCCTGCTCAATCAATCCTTCGCCGATTGGGAATGGTGCCTCGTTGATGATGGCTCCGACGCCCCGCAAACGAGAAAACTCCTCGAACTGCTCGACGGCATCAATCCGCGGGTTCAGGTGAGCTTTTCGGCGAAGGCCGGCATTAGCGCGGCGAACAACCAGGCGCTCGAGTTGGCCCGGGGCGAATACGTCTGCTTCCTCGATCACGACGACCTGCTCCATCCCTTCGCTCTCGAGGCGATGCAGGAAAAAGTGGGCGAAGGTTACGACGTCGTTTACTCCGATGAAGACAAGGTCGACGACACCACGGGCGATCTGGTCGAACCGTTTTTTAAACCCGATTGGTCTCCGGAGTATTTTCGCGGGGTCATGTATGTCGGCCATCTCCTTTGCCTGCGCCGCGAGCTCGCCCGCAAAACGCAATTCGATTCGGCATTTGACGGCGTTCAGGATTTCGAGTTTATGCTCCGCCTGAGCGAAACGGGCCCGCGCATCGGGCATATCCCCCAGATCCTTTACCATTGGCGGAAAACACCGGGGAGTATTGCCGAAAAGACGGATGCGAAGCCGCACATCGGAGCGCTCCAAGCCCGCGCGGTGAACGCACATCTTGAGCGGATGGGCCTGCCCGCTCGGGCGGAGCAATCGAAACTGCCGCATCGCCTCAACTTCGTTCCCGCGAATCGCGAAAAATTTCGCCGGATCAGCATCATCATCCCCACCCGGGACGCACCGGAGGTTTTCGGGCGCTGTCTCCAAAGCATTTTCGAGAAAAGCTCCTACCCGGATTTTGAAGTGATCGTGATGGACAACGACACCACGGATGAAGGTTCGCTCGCCGTGATGAAAGAGTTCCCCGTCCGCCGGATCCCCTTCCCCAGTCCGTTTAATTTTTCCCGCGCGAATAATCAGGGAGTCGCCGCCTCGACCGGCGAGCTCCTGGTCTTTTTGAATAACGACACCGAAGTCGTCACGGCCGATTGGCTCGAGCAGCTCGCTTACTACGCGGAGCAA
>JBAPMH010000369.1:0-4633 GCA_049278515.1 Chthoniobacterales bacterium | reverse complement strand
GCAAACGCTCAGTGCCCGGCCCGTGAAATCACGGGCGCGCGTGGCCAGGCGCCGGGTGAAATAGGCGGGATCGGCAGCTGTAGCCGGGATCGTTGATCCCGGTTGGGAAAAACGCGTCGATACGATGCCGGGATCAACGATCCCGGCTACAATTACTCCGTTCTTTGCGCCTCCACCGGGTTCAGCAGACTCGCTTTCCGTGCTGGGAACAGACACGCCAGAAGCGCAGCGAACCCCAGGACCGCTGCAGTCGTTCCCAGCAGGATCGGATTGTAGGCCGAGACGTGATAAAGCTGGGTCGAGATCAAACGGCCCAACGCCAACGCGGCCCCCAGGCCGACGACTAATCCGAAAATAACCGGCATCATTCCCTGCTTCACAACCAGGCGGAGGACATCGCGCGTTTGGGCGCCGAGCGCCATGCGCACGCCAATCTCGCCGGTCCGCTGTTCCACGGTGTAGGCCACGGCGCCATAAATCCCCACCGTCGCCAGCAACAACGCCACGCCGGCGAAGACACCGAGCAGCGTCATCATCAGCTTCGCCTGGCCAAGCGCCTGCGCCATGATGTCGGAGACGGGTTGCGGCTGAACGAGCGCCAGGCCGGGATCGATCGTCTTCAAGACTGCCGCCACCGATTTTGTCACAACGTCCGGCGGTAACGGACTGCGCACCGTAATGGTCAGGAACGGGAAATTCTCCTGCGCGATTGGCCGGTAAAATTCCATGTCGTTTTGCTGATCGAGCCGGACGGAGCGAACGTCGCCGACGACGCCGACGATTTCGACCGGCACGCTGCCACTCGTAATCAGCAGCGTCTTGCCGACCGGGTTCTCATTGCCAAAAACCGTTTTCGCGCCGGTCGCGCTAATCAGGATGACGTTCGGATGATCGGCCACGTCCTGCTCGTTGAAATCGCGGCCCGCGATGAGCGGAATGCCGAGGGTCCGAAGATAGCCGGGCGTGATGTCGTTTGAGGGCGCACCCTTGCGCTCGGGGACTGGGGGAACGTTGCCCTCCGCGCGTGTATAAAGCGTCGCGCCGCCTCCGCCAAAGAGCGGGAAACCACCGCTGACTGACGCTTCCTGGACGCCAGCCGTAGCGCGCAGGGCACTGGTCAGCTGGTCGGCAAAACGGTTACGCGCCGCGACGTCGGGATATTGCGCCTGGGGCATGACGGTCAACGCGACCCAAAGTTTGTCGGCCTTGAAGCCCGGATCCTGATGGCTGAGAGCGACGAAGCTGGCGATGAGCAACGATGCACCCGCGAGCAAGGTAACCGAGAGCGCCACCTGCGCGCCGACCAGTAATTTACGGAAACGCTGCTGCCGGACGCTGCCCGAGGTGCCGCGGCCACCTTCCTTCAGCGCATCCACCATGTCCGCGCGGGAGCTTTGCAACGCCGGATAGAGACCCATGACCAGACCGGTGAGGAGAGAAAGGCCAATCGTGAAAGCCAGGACTGGGAAGGAAAGCGCCGTCGCTGTCCCCGCCTCAATGGGAAGGAAGTTCGCCGCGAGTCTCGGCACCAGCGGAACCAATTGCCAGGCAACGAGCGCCCCGAGAATTCCAGCGAGCAAACTGACGAGGACGCTTTCGAATATGAAAAGCCGCAGCACACTTGCCCGCGATGCTCCCAGCGCCATCCGCAGGGAAATCTCCCGACGCCGGCCGCTGAATCGGACGAGGAGCAGGTTTGCCACGTTACTGCACGCGATGAGCAGGACGAACGTCACCGCCGCCAGGAGCGTGGCGAACCCCGGACGAAGATTCTCCGTCACCACTTCGGGCAACGGCTTGGACACCGTCCCCGATTTCGCGTCGATCTTCTCCGGATATTGGGTGCGATAGCTGTCACCAAGCAACACCAGCGCGGCCCGGGCCTGCTCAACCGTGATGTTCGGTTTCAATCGCCCCACCGCGCGAAGGAAAGCGGTCCCGCGCATCATCCGTTCACGCGAGAACCCGGGAATGATAAACGGCTTGGTCGACCAGATGTCTGCGTTCGGCCCGCTCCACGAAATCGGGAGCGTCGCGATGACGCCGACGATTGTGTGGGCCACGCCGTCGAGGGTCAGCGCGCGTCCAATTACATTTGGATCGCTGCCCAGGCGCGCTTTCCAGAAGCGCTCCGTGATCACCGCCACATCGGCGCCTTCCTCTTCCTCCGGCAGAAACGTCCGGCCACGGGTTGGGCGCACGCCCAGGACATCGAAGTAATTCGCCGTTGTCTTGAACAGCGGGACTTGGAACGGATCGCCCAGTCCGGTCACCGTCGTGCCCAGTGCGTTTTCGGCCGCGAATCCATCGAAGACCTGTTGGCCATCGCGAAAATGCATGAAGCGCGGCGCGCCCAGCGGGAAATCGACCGTTTGATCCTTAAAATGCGAGAAGACCTGGAGCACGCGCCCCGGTTCCCGGAACGGCAAACCCTTCAGAAACAGATCGTTGATTAACGAAAAGATTGCCGTGTTCAGCCCGATCCCGAGCGTGAGTGTAATCACCGCCAGGAGCGTGAACCCGGGCGATTTCCGTAATTGCCGCAGCGCGAACCGAAGGTCAGTCATCATATGAGTACAAGGGTTGTGTGGTTACGGGGCCGCAAAGATAAGATGTACCAACGGGGCCGATTGGATTCAACTATGTAACGCCGACAGTTTGCTCTTCTGTCTGTCGGCTGCAGCCACATTGGCAGATAGGGAGTTTTCAGGCATATGTCTTGCGACATACGGAAGTTCAGTAGTAAAGTTGCATCCGATGAGCGCCTGCTTTGACACCACCGACATCCTCGAATTATCGCGAGCGACGCTTGAAGAGACCGAGCGCCGACTGGGCGAGATTCCCGCAGACCTTTGCGCTCCGTTTAGCGCCGAGGCGAGCAACCTCGAGCAGCAATTGCTCGGCGTTTATCGGACTGTCACCCTTTGCGTCCGCAAGGAAAGCGATCTTGAAAGAATCGCGAGCTGGTGGCGGGTCATGACAAATGTGTGCGACGAATTCGCCGCCCGGCTCGGCAAACTCTCCCAGGAACACCCGCAATGCGGTTCTGAATTCTTCTACGACCGCGTCCTGGATCTCCGAAACAAATGTCAGAGACTCCAGGAGATGCACACCTAGAGGAATTCCTTCGGGAAGAAATTCCTCGCCTCGCAAGCCTATACGATCGCTTTGCCTACGCGCTCGATCCCTTCGATCAGGGGCGCGACAGCGCCGAACAGACTTTCAACAGTGAACTATTGACGTGGTTCGATGTTTTCCCCGAACCCAAGCCCCTCTTTCGCGATTTTCGTCGGCACATTATCATCCTGTGCATCCGCTATCTCCGCTCTAGCGATAAACCTCCCTCAATCTAGTGCGGTTTGTCGCACGCAGCGTAAGGATGCATTAATGACAGTCGCACGGTCATCGACCCAGCGGAAGAGGGCCATGTCCAGCCCGATCCACTGGTGGCTTGGCTCAGAGCGCAGGGATAACTACCAAGAGTGTGAATCCCAACCATTTACGCAAATCCCGCCAAGCGAACCGAAGATCACGTGGCGTAGCGAGCTTGCAGGCTTTATGCGCGGCAAGCAACTGGGATTTAGACGTTGTACGCTAAAGATTCGATGCCGCGACATCCCGATTGCTTATCGCCAATATTGGACCAAGCCATACAACGCTAACATGACAGCCAGCAGATTAAGCCAAACCGGCGCAGCGTAGTCGATATCTTCGAACCAGCCGGCCAGCGTTATTCGGAACGGAATAGTTAATTTCGCGGTCTGGGTGCCCCAGTGGGGACTCGCGCTAGCATCGGTTCAGTGCGCGGGAAGTGTGGAAATACCTCCTTTATAAGACCTTCTAGTTCCAGCATTTCTGCGGGGGTGTGATGTGCCCGTAGTACGTATCCTCCCTCAGCGTTCCGCTCAAAGCGATTAAGTATGTGTCGACGTTTTTTACGTGGGCTTCTGCGCAAGGTGAATCCGTAGTACCAGAAACGAACGGCATTGTATGCCGATGCAATCACCAATCCAACAGGGACCAACTCAGGGCGCACAATTGTCAACGGCAATCCTGCAAACGATACCGTTTTTGATGCGTCTACTTTCACCTCAGCTAGAACATAGGTCAGTAAGATCAGTCCGATCGTAAGGCAGAAACGCCGTAATTTTTCGAGTTCGATCTCCTCCATAACCGAATAGTATACGGCAAGTCTGGATTCACTCGAAAGCCTTCATTGACAAACTGAAATAGCATCGGAACAGGGAAGACGTGGTTACGATTGGTGGCCATGAGGTCGTATACGATGGTGTTCTAATTTGCTCGGGTGATTCGACGGGCGTGAACCTCAATTTTTCTTACGGCCATCAATCGAGATTGTTTCTGATCTTGTTTTGTTCGACTTGGAATGGTCCGGCCGGAGTGTGGATTCACAACCATCTAGAATTCAAATATACATCTATTCTCTTCGCGAAGTGGGGCATCGGGGGCGAGACTGAAACCGTCCGCGACCCTCCGGTACGATTTTGCGATTTGGATGGACAGCGATTCGAAATAACGGTCGCTCACAGGAAAATTGGCAAAGTGCATCGTGCGGCGGTACAAATTACGGCGGTCCCGCAGAATTATGGTGGCCCATTTACGCGACCGCATT
>JBAPMH010000368.1:0-3339 GCA_049278515.1 Chthoniobacterales bacterium | reverse complement strand
GGTGTTGTCACACGCGCAGATCGCGCCGGCGGTCTGAGCAATCTCCGCGACTGCGGCAATGTCGGTAATTTTCAGGAGCGGATTGGATGGTGTCTCCACCCAGATCAGTTTCGTCGCGGGCCGCAGGGCATTCGTCACTTCATCGAGCTTCGTCATGTCCACGAAGCTCACTTCGAGGCCCCACCGCAGGTAAACCTCGCGCAACAGCTTCGTCATCCCGTGGTAAACGTCCGTGGGCGCGATGACATGATCGCCGGGCGCGAGCGCCTGGAGCACGGCGCTCGAGGCGGCCAGCCCCGAACCGAAAGCGGCTGCGTCCTCACCTCCCTCGAGGGCCGCAAGCGCTTGCTCGAGCGCATTGCGAGTCGGGTTCGCGCTCCGGCCGTAAACGTATCCGTGCGGATACCCGCCTTCCGGATCGCGCTCGAAGGTGGTGGACATATGGATCGGGGGAGCGACCGCGCCCGTCGCCGCGTCGACGGTGTGCCCGGCATGGACCGCGAGGGTTTCGATCCGGATTTTGCGATCTGGTTTCACCGTTGCTTTTTCTAACCGTCAACCCGGGCGAAGTCGAGGGATCCCGGCGGAGGCGTGAGGTCCTGCGTCGGGGTTCCTCGACTTCGCTACGCTTCGTTCGGAATGACTACAGGCCGCGGTTCTTCCCAGCAATTCGATTTGACGGCCCCACTCCGTCAGCGCAAATAGCACCTGAATTGCACGCCGGGGCATTTTACCTTCCGGCCTCCTCTTTATGAGCATTTACAACGACGAAGTCTTTCAAATGGCTTGCGACCAATTCCAGGTCATCGCCGATTACCTCCAGATCGACACCAACGATCGCGACCGCCTCATGCTCCCGAAGCGAGCCATGGCGGTCACGCTCCCGGTGCACATGGATGACGGAAGCACCCAGACTTTCCAGGGGTATCGCGTGCAGCACCATCTGACGCTCGGCCCCACCAAGGGCGGCACGCGTTTCGCGCCGAATTTGTCCATGGGAGAAACCGCCGCGCTCGCAATGTGGATGAGCTGGAAATGCGCCCTGGCAAATTTGCCCTATGGCGGGGCCAAAGGGGGCGTGGCTTGCGACGTGACCAAACTTTCCCGGAATGAGCTCGAAGCCGTCTCCCGCCGTTACATGCAGGAGATGATCCCCTTTGTCGGCCCGCATACCGACATCATGGGGCCCGACATGGGGACGAACGAGCAGGTTATGGCGTGGTTCATGGACACGTATTCCGTCTACCAGGGCTATTGCGTGAATGAAATCGTCACCGGCAAACCGGTCTCGATTGGCGGCACGGAAGGCCGGCGCGAAGCCACCGGACGTGGGGTCGTTTACCTGATCGAGCGCGCCATGGACATGCTCAAGATGGACCCGGAGAAATCCACCGCGATCGTCCAGGGATTCGGCAACGTGGGCGGGGTCGCGGCGTTGTCCCTCGCGTTAAAGACCGGCGTTAAAGTTGTCGGCATCAGCGACCATACGGTCGCGCTTTACAATCCAAATGGGATCGACGTGGCCAAGGCCGAGCAGCACGTCATAAAGAAGGGGAACCTCCGCGCGTTCGACGAAGCCGACCGGGTCGACCCCAACGAGCTCCTCATCATGCCGTGCGACGTCCTGGTTCCGTCAGCCGTCGATCGCGTGATCAATGGGAGCAACGCCGCAAAATTGAAGTGCCGCATTCTCGCCGAAGGGGCGAACGGTCCAACCACGCCCGAGGCCGACTTGATCCTCAACGAACGCTGGGATGAGCTTTTCGTTATTCCGGACATTCTCTGCAACGCCGGTGGCGTCATCGTTTCCTACTTCGAATGGGTTCAAGGACTCCAGGCCTTCATGTGGAGCGAGACGGAAGTGACCGACAAACTGTTCCGCATCCTCGAACACTCCTTTGTTCAGGTGATCAAGCGTGCCAAGGCCCACAAAGTCTCGCATCGCACCGCCGCGATGGCCATCGGGGTGGAGCGGGTCATGAAAGCGAAGCACGCCCGCGGTTTGTTCCCGTAACCTGTAGCCGGCGGTCTATGGCCGCCGACGCTCCTGCCGCGATGTCGTTTACCCGATCCGAAGAAACGCGCGGCGACCGCCATCTCGATCTCCTCACTGACGAAGAGAACGGCCTTCGCCTGATCGTCTCCCGGCTCGGCGCGGAATTGATCAGCCTCGCGAGGCGAAATGCGAACGGCGAGTGGATTGGCTTCCTGAATCGCGATAACGAGACCGGCCCGTCGGAAAAAGGCTGGGCGAACCACGCGACGGTGATGGGTTACTTCCTCCACCGGATTAAGAACGAGCGGACCCTTTATCGCGGCCAGGAGCTTCGCGGCGGGACGCATAGTTTTTTGCGAAGCAAAGTCTGGGCTGTAGCGGCGGGTGTCTCACCCGCAGAGAACGAGCTAATTTACCGCATCACGCCCGCGGATTTCTCAGTGACGGAATATCCGCTCAAGGTTTCGCTCGACCTGACTTATCGGATCGATAACGAGCGCGTCGTCGTAAGGTTCCGATTTAGAAACGATGAGCCAGAGCTGACGGCGCATGTCGGATTCGGATTGCATCCCGGATTCGCGGCAGCGTCCTTCGAATCGTTCAGCTTCGAAATGCCGCCCGGACTTTATCGCCGTCATTTTTCTCCGGATAATTATTTGAGCGGCGAAACCGAAGACATCCGTTTCGCGGGTGGCGAGATGCCGTTCGCGAGGGAAAAACTGCCCGGCTCCTACATTCTCGAGTTGGTCGACGTTCCGGAGCGCACTTTCACCTTCGCCGATCCTGCGTCAGGGAGGACGGTCCTCCTCGATCTGACCGGTGTGCCTTATCTGACCCTGTGGTCCGATGGCGGCCCCTTTCTCTGTGTCGAACCCTGCTGGGGCCTGACCGATCACCACGAGCAGCGCGCCTTCGAGGATAAGGAGGGGATTCAGAAAATTCCGCCCGGCCAAACCCTCGTCGCCCGTTTCAGCGTCGAACCAAGCCTTGCCCTGTAGCCGCGGCCTTGAAAAGGCCGCTTAATGTAGTGGCGCTTCTGCGAAGCGCCTCACTTCTGCCCAGCAACTCGCTCGGGGCGCTTCACAGAAGCGCCTCTACATCGGCTATTTTTCCGCTGGCATCAGCCAGTTCAGCGCCTCAAGAAAGTTCTTCAATCCGTCGCCGTCGATCGGTGAATTGTGGTTCGCGCCGGGGAGTTGGATCACGCGCTTCTCTCCGGCATAGGAATTCGCCACCAGCCTTTGAAACCGCGGCGCAACCACTTCGTCGTTCTCGGCCAGCAGGAAAATCGCCGGTGCCTTAATCGCCTTTGCATTCGCGACACTGTCCAGATCAGATGGAAC
>JBAPMH010000367.1:0-29912 GCA_049278515.1 Chthoniobacterales bacterium | reverse complement strand
GAATTAGATACATTATGATCCCCACGACGATTGGTAAGGAATTTCTAGTGAAAAAAACCGACCATGAATGCACCCTCGTCGTAGAGGGGATGATTGAGCGGGTGCCGCTGCTAAAAGCAGAGGAAATTGTCGGGTACGCCAAAGACCGCATGGGATCTGTCGCTTCAGGGGTAGCAACCGTCAAAGACAACGCCAACAGGACGTACGAGCGAGCGGTCGGGTATGAGATTACGGATTTGAAAAGGTGGGGTGCTGAATTTGAACGCGATTTGATTACGGCATTCGGCGACCGCGACGAACTCAAGAAAAAACGCGATCGAGTGGATCAGTGGATTCCCAATGCGGCGGATCGCGTGCTCCCATTCACGGGCATCGAGAAAATTGAAACCGGGTTCTTTATCTTGCTGGCCGTGATTGTTTGGCTCATGGGATACTTGGCGCTTGTGCAGATTCTCCGCACTCTTGATATTGGACTTCCGGATATCGCCATTTACATCATACCAGTCGCTGGTGTTACAGCGCTCGCTACTGTCGTAAAACTGATTCTCTCCGCCCTGCGTGGAACAGCTTCGTACTTCAGGATTCGACTTATCCTTCTTGTGTTAACGGCGACCGCCTGCGTGGCTTGGCTTGTTTTGTTTTCCAGTTTCGTTCAGGAAATCGCTACTCCTATTCAGTTCATATCACTAAAAGGTGGACCGCCCCCAATCCAAAGTCATACGAGCATGGGGTATATCATTGCGGGTGTTCTCGCAGAATCGTTGTTGGCGGGTTCACTCTTCGCGTACGTAACCGACATTTTTCATTTCAAAACAATTCGGGATATGGGCACAAATCCGCAATGGAAGGAACTTGACGACGCGGTTATTCAAAAAGATATCCGCTGTGAGTATCTGCAACGTTTGATTGCCCTTTGTGACGGTCTCGTTGGTAAGATAGAAGCGGGGCGTCACGAATACATCGGTCGAGCGGAAGCGCTTTACATGAAACTTCGGTCAGAGAGATAGTCTGGCAGGGTACTCCGTGGTCGTCGGCCAACGCAAGCGTACAATTCCAAGGAACTATGGTGACATGTAATGAATGCAAAGGCAGGGGATCGCTTGTCTGTCCAGATTGTCATGGAAAAGGCAAACGAGATGTCGGAGGAATGTTTAAGGCAGACTGGAAAGAATGCCGGCTGTGTGGCGGATCGGGTCGGAAAAAATGTGGCGTGTGCGATGGTAGGGGCAAAATCCCTTAGTTACTGACAAGTCACAGCCGCTGATGCAACTGGAAATATTCACGCTCTGTGATGCGGCGACGGAACACGCCGGCAAACTGAACATCATCGGCACGTTTGACGCGTTGCGGGCGTTCGAAGCGCCGATCGCCCATCCGCAATGCGCTCTTGCCGGTCGATTGCGGTTCGAATCCATCGAGGAAGGCGATCACCGGGTTAGCCTGACCTTTGCGGATGAGGACGGGAATATCGTCATGCCCAAGTTCGACTCCACCCTGGGGGTAAATTTCGAGCCCGGCCAGCGCACGGTCACTTCCCACTTTGTCATGGTGATCCAGCAGATCCGTTTACCGAAGTTCGGTGAATATACGATCGATCTGGCGGTCGATGGCCGGCAATTGGGGTCGATTCCGCTCTATGTGACCCAAGTGGAGCGAGCGGGCTGAATTCAAGGAAAGGCGGAACGTCCGGGGCCTGAGGGCACGCCGTCTCCAAAATGGGGGGCGCGGAAATTATCGGTTGTCAGTCGGGGTAGAATCCACGATCTAATCCCGCGCCCTCGCTTTCCCCGGCTTGCAGTGGCGCGCAGCCGGCTGTGCGAAGCGCCGGGAAAAACTTCTAAAAGCGATTCAGGATTGTAGTTATGAACGAAGCAGACATTCAGCGGCAAAAAGAAATCAAGGAAGCTGAGGAGCTGCTTTTCACCGGCCCCCAGGCGCTCGGTTTTGCCAAGGGGCTGTTCCTCGGACGGTTCGTTTCCGATTGGGCAATGCCATATCCGCGGATCCCGGCGACGCAGCAGGCGGAACTGGATAAGTCGCTCGCCGAAATCCGCGAGTTTCTGGATCAACAGCTGGATCCGGTGGCGATCGATCGGACCGCCGACATCCCGCGCCATATCATCGACGGTCTCGCTCACACCGGAGTCCTGGGCATGACAGCTCCGAAGGAATATGGCGGCCGCGGGTTTTCCCAGAGAGCTTACTGTAAGATTCTGGAAGAGATTGGCGCCCGCTGCGCGTCGACCTCGGTTTTTACAAACGCACACCATTCGATCGGCATTCGCGCTCTGCTTTTATTCGGGACGCGGGAACAAAAGCAGAAGTGGTTGCCGCCGCTGGTGACGGGTGAGCAACTGGCAGCCTTTGCCCTCACGGAGAAGGAGGCGGGTTCTGACGCTGCGAATGTTCAGACGACAGCCGACCCGAGCCCGGACGGCTCCCATTACATCCTGAACGGCGAAAAACGTTACATCACAAACGCGTCGATCGCGCACGTGCTGACGGTAATGGCTCGAACGCCAGTGCCCGGCTCGGACAAGACGGCGATCACGGCATTCCTCGTTACTCCCGACATGCCGGGCTTCACGATGCTCGAGCCACGGATGGAAAAGCTTGGAATCCGCGGCACGGCAACAGGCCGCTTCGCTTTGCGTGACGTGGCCGTGCCGAAGGAGAACATCCTGGGTCCGATTGGGAAAGGACTGAAAGTCGCGCTGACCGTGCTCGATTTTGGACGCACCACGTTCGGCGCGTGCTGCACCGGAGCCGCCCGGACCTGTCTGAGTCTCGCGGTGGACCACGCAAACAAGCGCCGGCAATTCAAGAAAACACTGGGCGATTTCGACTTGGTGAAGAAAAAGATCGGGCGGATGGCGGCGGACGTTTACGCGATGGAAGCGATGACCGCGGTGACCGCATCGCTCATCGACCGCGGACTCGAGGATTACATGATCGAGACCGCAATGCTGAAGGTGTTCACAACCGATCGCCTTTGGGAAGCGGTCAACGACGCCTTCCAAATCCATGGCGGCTCGGCTTACTTCAACGATCTGCCGCTCGAGCGGATGTTGCGCGACGCGCGGATCAACCAGATCGGCGAAGGGAGCAACGAAGTTCTGACCTCATTCATTGCTCTCGTGGGCATGCGGGGCCCGGGAATGGAGTTTAAGGAAATCTACGACACGATGTTTAATCCCTCGCGCGGTCTGGGCAAGGCCTGGAGCGCGGGAATGAATCGACTCGGCGCCGCCGTGAAAATCCCCAGCGTTCCAGTGAAGAGCGAGAGCCTGCGCCCGCAGGCCGCTCAACTCGGGCGTTTGATCTGGCGCTTCAATCTGGGCGTGAACCGGGCGCTCATTAAATATCGCGAGCCGGTCATGGACATGCAGCTGATTCAGGAGCGGATTGCGGGCGTGGCAATGGAAATGTTCGCCTCTGCCTGTGTGATCAGCCGGCTGGATTCTCAGTTGCAGGGTATCACTCAAAATGGTGCATCGGCGCCGGAGAGCCGCCGTGCCGCCGAACTTTTCCTGCGCCAATCGTTCCACCGGATTCGCCGTTTCCTGGCTGAGTTGACTGACAACGATGACGAGGCCTTGCTGGCGACGGCCAATTCGGTTCTCGGCAAGGAAGAGCTGAGCGGGCGAAACGGGAAATAGGCCGGTTCTCGCGACGTCGTCCTGGTACGAGACGCGCTATGAGCGAGGGATGCTGAGCATCCCCGCGGAAATGCTAGTGGGCCAGCGGCCGCCATCAGCGCAGCCGCCGCGATTGTCATTTCGCGACAGGTTAACGCCGAGAGCGGTTTTCGCTCAGTTGAATCGCGTTGACGTGCGTGTCCGGCGTCTGCTCGCGATCGTCGCGGTATTTTTCGTCACGGCAACGGCTCTACAAATCCATGGCTCGTCCATCGCCGCCTGGAAGACTGTTTTAAACGACACCTCCTCGCCCTCCGGCACTTTGTTTTCCACGCCGAAAGTCGTCCGAACCGACGAGTGGCTCGCCTGGACGCCATCTGTCCTCGCCCAAGCGTCGCACGATCCACCGTTTCCGGTGGAGAACGCGAATATCGGCGCCGGCAAAACGCCTCTGCTCGTGAATTTGCCAGTGCGGCATTACTCGGTCTTTTTCCGGCCGCAACTTTACGGGTTCTTCGTTTTTGATGTGGAAACCGCCTATGCGTTTTACTGGAGCGTCAAAGTCTTCGGCCTCCTGGTTTCGTTTTTCCTTCTCTTGCGCGCGCTGATTCCGGGCCATTTCTGGCTGCCTCTTTTTGGCGCCGGCAGCGTCTGCTTTTCCGCCTATACGCAATGGTGGTTTTCCTGTCCGCCGATGCTGCCGGAAATGCTCAGCTGCTGGGCGGCCGCGATTCTCTGCATCATCCACCTTGTTCGAGGGCCGGCGCTCGGCACGCGAATTTTCACCGCGACCGTGCTGGTAATTGCCGGGGTTAATTTCACGCTCTGTTTTTATCCACCGTTCCAGATTCCGCTCGCCTATGTGGGCGCCGCGCTCCTGGCGGGGTGGTTCTGGCAGAATCGCGCTGCTGGGCTGAACTGGCGAGCAGGCGCAGTCAGCGTCGGCGTCGCGGCGATAGGCATTGGCGGAGTGTTGCTTCCTTACCTCCTGGAATGCCGGCCCACCTTGGAGATTGTCGCGTCCACCCAATATCCGGGGGCGCGCCGCTCGCACGGCGGCGACTTGGCAGCGCGAGACACCTTCAACGGCGTTCTCGGTTTCTTTAACTCATCGGAGGAGAACTCTCTTGCGACCCGCGGGAACGCATCGGAGTCCAGCAACTTCTATCCGCTTTGGCTTTTGGTGCTGGGATCGGGCGGCTATTCCCTCTGGCGCGGCCGGCGGGAGCGGCGGGCGGAAATAATGCTTCTCGCCGCGGTAACAGTGCTTACCATCTACACTTTCTGTCCATTGCCGGAATGGTTGTGTCGCTGGACGCTTCTGAATTACGTCCCAGGAAATCGCGCTCTGCTCGCCACCGGCGTCGGCGGAATTGTCTTCGCGACGATGAGCCTGGCAAAGACAATCGAACGATCGAACAACAAGCGCCTCCGCGCGTTTTACGCGCTCGTCGCGTTCAGTGCGGTGGTCACGGTGCTGCTCGCCTGCCATCCCTCGACCGACCCGTTCCTCCATCCGTGGCGTTGCGGAATGTTGCTCTCGTTGAATGCGCTTTTCATCGGCCTCTATTTTTTTGCGCCGCTCAAAGTCTTTTGCGGGACATTCCTGCTTTGCCTTGTCCTGAACAACGGTGCGGTAAATCCGGTTGTAACGGGACTCGGCCCATTGCTTGACTCGGATGCGGGTGTGGTGGTCAGGGAAATCAAGCGGCGTGATCCCGCAGCGAAGTGGATGGTTTACTCAAGTCTGCGTCACGCCCAGTTTTTGAAGGCGCAGGGAGCCCATGTCGTCAATGGGCTTAGCTACGTGCCTGACCTGGCTTTCTGGCGCGCCTTCGATCCAACGGGGAAATTTGACGCGATCTATAACCGCTACGCCTTTTCGGCGTTCGTCCTCGAGAGCGGCAGCCACGAGTTCCGGTTGGCGCCACCTGTCACCTATTTTCCGGACGTTTTACCGGCGGATCGGCTCTTAGCGGAGCGGGGAGTGCGATACGCGGCCTTTCCGGATCAAGTTGCAGAGCCCGGCGCCAAAGGATTGCGGCTGGTTTCGAATCCGTCCGGAGCGCGGCTTTGGATATATCAAGTTGCCGCGGCGCCGTAAGGCCTTTCTGGCCTAATTCTAGCTCTAGACAAGGCATGCACCTCGCGGAGCTGGAACCTGCGGCGCCTGATCGGATCAATCTGGGGCGTAAGCGGCTGCTCATTTTCATCGTCGCTTACAACGCGCAGACGACCATCGAAAAAGTCCTGAGCCGTATCCCGCGCAGCCTGCAAAGCGCGGACGTCGAAATCCTGATCATCGACGATTCGTCCACGGACAATACTTTCCTGAACGGGCTTCGCTATCAGCGAAACAATTCAGCTTTCAAAATCACCGTCCTCCGCACCCCGGAAAACCAGGGTTACGGTGGAAATCAGAAGCTCGGGTATCGCTATGCGATCGATAACGGTTTCGACATCGTTGCTCTGATTCATGGCGATGGGCAATATGCTCCGGAAAAACTCCCGGCGCTGCTCGGCCCGCTCGTGCACGAAGAGGCCGATGCCGTCTTCGGTTCGCGCATGATCGACAAAAAGGCCGCGCGCCAGGGCGGAATGCCAGGCTACAAGTGGCTCGGTAACCAAATCCTGACCGCCTTTCAAAACCGGATGCTGAAGACCGGCCTGTCGGAATTCCACTCGGGTTACCGGCTCTATTCAACCGCCGCTCTCGCCCAGATTCCGTTCGAGAAGAACACCAACGACTTTCATTTCGACACCGAGATTATCGTTCAACTGGTGATGAAAAACCTGCGGATCTGCGAATTGCCGATCCCGACCTATTACGGCGATGAGATTTGCCACGTCAATGGAATAAAATACGCCTGGGACGTCTTTCGGACGATGCTCCGGGCGAAATTTCACGAGATGAACCTGCTCTTCGACCGCAAGTTCGACGTCCATCCGCCGGAAGAGAATTACGATCTCAAGCTTGGTTACCCTTCGTCGCATTCCGCGGCGATTGAGGCAGCGCGCCCGAACAATCGTGTTCTCGACATCGGTTGCGGCCAGGGATATGTCGCCCGCGAGTTCGTGGCCAAGGGATGCCGGGTGACCGGGATGGACCAATACATTCCTGATTCCCCGGATGCAGCGGGCATCGATTTTATCCGATGGAACCTCGACCGGACCGAGTTTCCCGTGAACGTTTCCGGGTTCGATCAGATTATGATGCTCGACATTATCGAGCACTTGAAAGAGCCGGAGAAATTCATGGACGAGCTGCGTTTCGCGGCGGTCTGCAAACGGCCGGAGGTGATTATCACGACGGCCAACATCGGATTTTTCGTTACGCGTCTGATGCTTTTCTTCGGGCAATTCAATTACGGGAAGAAAGGTATTCTGGACGCGACTCACACGCGTTTGTTTACCTTCCGGTCGTTGGGCGCGCTCCTCGATCAGTCCGGTTACAAGATTCTTGAAGTGCGCGGAATTCCAGCGCCCTTCCCAAAAGCCATCGGCAACAATTTCGTGTCCCGTTTTCTTCTGCGCCTGAACCAGGGGCTCATCGCCGTCAGCAAAGGGCTGTTTTCCTATCAAATCTTTGTTCGGGCGGAGGCCAAGCCGACGGTGCAAAACCTGTTGAGCGAGACGATCGACTCAAGCGATCAGCTCCGGCAATCGGTTCTCGAAATCGCCTGCTAGACGCGGCTGACTTTCAGCTACTTCAGAATCAGGAGAGCGCGAAGCAGCCCGGCGGTTACGAGCTCGTAGAGATCGTGCTGGACGAAGAAGATGTAATATTGGCGCAAGTCGATTGCGCAAAGCAGCACGATTGCGATCGCCAGAATTATTCCGCGGCGGCGGCCAAACAAGCCCGCCAAATCGCCCAGGCAGGTCACCGCGAGAAAGCGGAGCGGCATGTCCCACATGTTGGTGTAACGAAGGTTCATGCCATAGGGGATGTTGCACATGAGGGTGTAGGTCGCGACCACGAAGGTAACCAGGTAAAGAGCCGCTTTGTTTTCCAGCTTCAGCCGAACAATGGCCCCCCAGGCCAGGAGGAAGATGACGGGGCTGGCGAGCAACAAATCAACGAGATAGCGGTACCACGGTCCATCTCCTGTCGCGATCGCGTAAGGTAAAACCGATGCTTTGGCAGCGAGGAGCCGGTAGGTGTGAATAAAGGTTTCGGCGCTGCCGCAGAGGAATATAAGGCCAACCAAACCAGCGAGTGGACCGGCTACCGCGACCAGGAGCAAGTTACGCGTGACCGTGCCGAAATGGAGCCAGCGGTTCATCCCGATCAGCGCTACCAATCCGACATAGGCGAAGAGAGCGTTCTCTTTCGTCAACACCATGAGGGCGAGGCTGACGCCGAAAAGGGAGAGGCGCAGCGCGTCGTTCGGTTTGCGCAAATTTTCCCACAAACACCACAGGTTTAACGTCGCCCAGAAGGCAAAAAATCCATCGATGAGCGCATGTTGCGACATGTGGATCTGGGTCGGGGCGCAAGCCATCAAAGCGAGCACGGCCAGGCCCATCTCCGTTCCAGCCAGACGCCACGCAAACGCGGCCGCGACGAAAAACAGCAGAATACTGAAAAGACAGGAGACGTGATGCAGAGCCGCCAGCGCTTCCGCACCTGTCGCTTGATGCCAGAGATAAGCGGAAAAAATGTAGAGAAAACGGGTGGGGGGCAGGATCGCGGCGGGGAGCTTTTCCTGGCGCTCGACATAGTGCTCGGCGAACTCGGGATAGGACCCCAGGCCGTAGGAGATCAGGTTATTGACGTAACCGCGGTAAAGCCCTTCGTCGTAGCCGATGCCCTTGAAACCTGCGGAGGGGTAAATCCGCAGGCCGATTCCAGCGAGACTGATGAGCACGACCGCGATGAGGGAAAGGCGGCTAAACCGGGGTGAGCGGTGTGATTCGGTTTCGTTATTCACTGATCGTGGCCGGTTGAATAGCCTGCAAACTCAGGAAACGAAAATGCGGGTTCCGCCGCCGGGCGTTCAGGCCGAACGCGATCAAGCCACCCAGAAGAGTCAGCCATGGAATTAGAGCCCAGTGCGCGCAGATGGCGCTTAGTTTGTTTGAAGCATGCGCAAAATACCAAGGGAAACCGCCCGAGGTGATCGTGTATAAAGCGAAGAGAAAAACCGAGCTGCCGGCAACCAGAAATCCATAAAACGTCGGAGATAGAAAGAGAACAAATGGCGCCAGCCAGACGAGGTATTGAGCGGCTACTCCCGGCGAGAAGACGAAGAAGATCAGCCAGGCGTAGCCAATCGAGGCGAAAAGGGCCGTCGCGGGCAGTTTTCGCCTTCGCAAGGCGAGGATCAGGATGCCGAGGACGACGATCATTTTCAAAATCGTGATGATCGCATTTTGCGAGGCAGAAAGATTGAAGAACGACGTCTTGTTGAATTCGCTCAGACCCGTCATCCGAAGACAATAGGTCACGCCCCAAACTCCCCAAAAGCTTCCATAAGCGAGCACATTCTTGGCGAACGCGACGGGCGCTTTCAGCAACGGTTCGAGGCAAAAGATAATCGAACTGACGAGAAACGAACCAAGAAACCGGCAAATCCGGCGTCGCTCGATCCAAAACAGGTAAAAGATGGGGAGGAGGAGCAGGGGGATTATTTTTACCTGGCAGGCGAGGGCTAAAGACAGCCCGCAAAGCGCAGGGCGGCCGTCAACAGCCATGATCGCGGCCAGGAAAAGGAAGAGCACCAGAATGGGGTCGGTGTTTCCATGGAATCCAGTAATCATGATCGAAACCGGACTGGCGGCAAAGAGAAACAGGGCCCAACGGGGCGGCCGTAGACGCGGATACCTTCGAACCACCGAAAGGACGAGCAGCAGGACCACGAAATCGGCGATGATGCCGGGGAGACGAAGAAAGAAGGGAAACGTAAGGCCGTTTTGTTGCAAGAACGGCAGATGCTCGAGCCGGGCCAGCGCACCCAACAAATAGCCGATCAGCGGCGGATGATTGAACAGGATGCTGTGTTCGTAGAGCCAGGTCAGGCCGTGGGTGTCGACTGCTTTCGCGAACTGGTAGAAGGCAAGGACGTCGTTCGACCCCAAACTGGTCAAGGCGATCCCAATCTTGAGGAGCGATGCCATCACTGCCACCGCGATGATGGGGCCCGGCCGAAAGTTCAGCGAATCTTCACCGCCACCGCCCTGGAGCGGGACAGGGGCGGACTCGATTGGCTGCGGCGGCATGCGGCCAGAGTCTAGCATTTCCCAGGCGAAGACAACGCTGTCCCCGACAAGGGAGATGCTGGCACCGGATTTGCTCAGAATTGATGAGCAAAATGACTCTTTCCGTCATCATTCCCTGTTTCAACGAACGGCGCACGATCAGAATGATCGTGGAGAAGGTAAAGGCTGTCGTCGCTGCCGGGACCGAGATCATCATCGTGAATGACGCCTCGACCGACGGGACGGACGCGATTGTCGACAAATTGGCCCTTGAGGGGGTCGTGGTGGTGCATCACCCGGTCAATCGCGGCAAAGGCGCCGCGATGGAGACCGGTTTTCGGCACGCTACCGGAGACATCATTCTCGTGCAGGACGCCGATTTGGAATACGACCCGAGAGATTACCCGGAATTACTCAGCCCGATCGAGAACGGGGAGGCAGATGTCGTTTTTGGCTCCCGTTTCATGGGCGGCCGCCCGCATCGGGTGGTTTATTTTTGGCACATGGTTGGAAATCGGATTCTGACCCTGCTTTCGAATATCTTCACGAACATCAATCTGAGCGACATGGAGACGGGCTACAAAGCCTTCCGCAGAGATGCTCTAAAGGATTTGTGTATTGAGGAGGCGCGATTCGGTTTCGAGCCGGAGATCACGGCCAAACTGGCCCAGCGGCGCTGCCGATTCTACGAAGTTGGAATTTCTTATTACGGGCGGACCTACGAAGAGGGGAAGAAGATCGGATGGCGCGATGGAGTCCGTGCTCTTTACGCGATTCTGAAGTATAACCTCTGGAAACGCGAAGCCTATGTCTTCCAAGCTGCCAGCGCCACTTCAGCCCTCCCAACTCTCGAGTCCCACTTCCCTGTTTCAGTATCGAGGACATGACATCCTCGATTTGCTGAAGGAGGCCCGGAATTACAACCGCTGGCTGGTTGACCAGGTCGTTGCCGCAAAACCGCAGCAGGCTGCCGAAATAGTCGATCTCGGTGCCGGCCGGGGGACATTCGCGGAAGCACTGCGAGCCCGCGGCTGGGAAGTGACCTGTGTGGAGCCCGACTCGGAGAATCAGGTCATGCTCCGCGAAAAGGGGTTCGCGGTCCACGGCGGGATGGAAGAACTCAATCCGGAATCGGTTGATTACGTTTACACATTGAACGTTCTCGAGCATGTCCCGGACGACGAAGCGCTCGCTCGCGCCGTGTTCTCGCGTCTGCGGAATGGAAACCGTTTTTTCGTCTTCGTGCCGGCGTTCCCGATCCTGTGGTCGCGTTTGGATGACTATGTCGAACACCAACGGCGATATCGACGTGCCCCGATGGTTGCAATGCTTCGCCGGGCCGGATTTGTCATCGAGCGGGCGCGTTATGCGGATTGCCTGGGTTTTTTTGCTGCTCTGTTGTTTGGACGAAGCGCCGAGGCGAAAATATCGCCGCGCAGCATCTGGTTCTATGACCGATTAGTCTTTCCGGTAAGCAGATTCCTCGATCCGATTTTCGGCCACTTTTTCGGGAAGAACCTCGCGGTGCTATGCAGCAAGTCCTAGTTTTTGAGTTTTGGCTCAAAAGCGGCAGACGATGATGGGCGTCTGGTCGCGGTGTGCCCTAATTTCAACCCGAGTCTCACACATTTCGCGTTCGACATTGCCCAGCCATTGCTGGCGGGGCTCCGAATTGTCCGCCGAAAAAATCGCGAGATGGGTTACCTCCATTTTCTTTGCCGCGTCGGTAAGTTTTCGCGATTCGGACGCGTCGAGAAATTCTCTTGAGATGGGAACAATTCGCAGATTCGGAAAGCGTTTCGCGCGGTAGACCTCAAGCGCTGTGCCGGGATTTCCCCACTGCGCATCCGTAAAAACGATTCCCGGACCTCTCTCTTTTTCCAGCATCGCCACGGTTTCACTTACGCCAAAGCCTGTTGACCAGCTTTTAAGGTAATTGGCAACAGACCAGGCTGAACTCCTCTCGATGTAGTCCACTGGGGACATCCCCATCAGAACGTCCTGGTATCCCCAGTAAGCGAGGGTAAGCCCCACGCAAAGGAGAAGCACCCGGCGCATCGACCCTTCTTTTCCAAGGGAGTGTCCGATGAGGACCGCTAATCTCGCCAGCAGTGGCAAGAGGGCTGCAATCACGGCGGTGTTGAAGAGATATTCGTTAAACCCGCGGAGCAAGAAGATCGTGGCTGTTGCGCCCGCCGCACACATGAAAACCAGCGCCAATTCCGCGAAATCTTTTGCTCTGAGGGCGAACCAACTAAAGACGCAAAAGAGCAGAACTACGGTCCAGGAATAAAACGAGCCAACGTAGTCTGCGACCAGAGCCAGATTTGCGCGCCAGGTAGCGATCGGCAGATCGAACAGCTCCGGCAACGACATTACCCACCGGCCGTTGAAATGTTCGCGGGCGGCGTTGAATTCCGAGGGGAGCAGCGCGTTCGCCGCCAGACGGCAAGCAACAATCACCGTGACAACCAGAGCAACATTGCGGGCGAACTCCCGCCAGTTCCGTTTACCATCGAGTTGCCTCGACGGCATACCTTCCCTCGGAACGCCAGCATCCGCTGGCCTGCTCCGCAGCCGCGCGAGAGGCAGGAAAATCGAAATGCCCAGGAGCAAGAATCCGGATTGCTTGAGGAGAAGCAGTGCTGTTCCCAGTAAGGTTGCGACCAGCGCCCAAATCCAGTCCGGCTTGTCCGGACCCATTAATTTCAAGATGGCCCAGTAAAGCAGTGGCGCCGTAGAAAACAGGAAAGTCTCCGCGGTGAACTGGTTGTTGTGGAACAGTACGGTAGGGCAAAGCACGTAAAGAAAGGCGGCAAAAATGCCCTCTCGTTCGGTGAAAAGTTCTTTTGAGAACAAGTAAGTTCCGAAAAGCCCGGCGATTGAGACAAAGAACGCGACGAGGCGGCCGGCGACGAGGGGATCGTTTCCCCAACCGATAAACGGCGCCGCCATCCAATATTGGAGAGGTGGTTTCCAGTCGGTGAACTCGCCGTTCATCGAGATGAATTTGTTCTTCTCCCAGTCACTTTGAATCTTCTGGGAATACTGCAGGTAAATGGCCTCATCGTTGAAGATGGGAAAGGCCGTCAGGGTTAGGATCCGGGTAAGAAGAAAAAGTCCGAGCGCGACCAACATTCCCGTGCGCCACCGATTCGCGATCAGCCCCGTCCGAGTCACGGCAATCGAAGCTCGTAAAGGTAAGGAGCGCGCTGCGTGAACTTGAAGCGCTCCTGAAGCCGACTCAGCACGCCCGCATCCGATTCGCCTATAAGCGTGGAATCGAGAAAAATCGGGGTGCCGGCGGCGGCCTTGGCCACGAGCGCCTCCAGTTGTTCACTGGCGACAAATTGGACTGCCTCGACGGCACCGCCGCGGAGCAAAGCGTTCGGGCGGCCATTGCGCCAGTCGAGCGCGGAGGGATTGGGAAGATTGACGCGCTTTCGCACCAGTAATTTCGAGGCGTACTCAACATTTCGTGAAATGGGCACAATCCGCCGGGACGATCCATGTCCCGCGATGCGTTCCAGGTAAACCGGCTCGATTGCCGAAATAATCAACGCATTGTCGGGGGTATGCGCTCGCACTCGCTCCGCCGCCAGACGGCGGTGCGGCACAGGCTCTGGGACGGCAATTCGAGCTCCGATGGCAAGGAGCAACAATCCTGGCAACAACCACTTGAGAAGCTGGGTCGTGCCCGGGCGGAACAGCAACCCAAGCATCCCTCCTGCAAGCACAGCGGCCCCTGCGAACATCGGGATGTGAAAACGGTCGCTGGGGAAAAAATAAAACAAATGAAACAGCAGGATCGGACCAGTCGTCAGGACCATGAATGTCAATACATCCTGAAAAGTCCGATGAGATGAGGCGAGGGCTGCAGGTTCACGCTTTCGCACGACAAGCCAGGCGGCAATGCAGACAGCGAGAAGAAATGGAAACACCGTGTGGACCAGCAGCCCCAGATTCACCTTGAGATAGGAACCGGAAAATACGAGCGACGGATAATCCATCGGGATGGCTGCCCAAAATTTGTAGCCATTACGCAGAGGCGATCCGAAGGCGGTCGCGTTATAGGCAAGAGTGACGGCGGCCGCCGCCGCCATAGCCAGAAGCAACCCTGCTGTAGAGCGGACGAACCTCTGTCGGGCGCGCAGGATTTCGAGCAGAAAGGGGAAAAGCATGGCGGCAAAAACCGGCCGGATCAGTGTGGCTATGGCGACCATCACCCCAGCTCCAAAATAGCGGGTGACCGATCGCGGACCTGTTCGGAGCCGTAAATAAAGAAGGCAAGTGGCGAGCATCAGGGCAGTCCCCGGCACGTCGCTCATTACCTGGGTTGCCCAAGCCGCATAGGATGGGAGGAAAAGGAGGGCGAGTCCCGCTAGAATTCCACCCGCGATACCCCCGAGGCGCTTGCCGATCCCCCACGCAAAACCGACGCCAACCACCGCCATCAGCGTGACCGGCAGGATGGCATTGCCGGGTTCGTGCCCGAACAGCGCATACGCCGGCAAGATGGCAAGCACGGGGAACCAGGGAGGATACCGGGGCGGCAGCGGCCTGCCCTCAACGTTGATTTTGTAGGCACCGGTCTCGAGGAATTCAAGTGGTGCGAGGGCGTATTCGACTGTATCCGGCGGGACCTCAAGATTCGAAGCGCTGTATGGAGTCCGGTAGAGCCAGATTATGGCAATCAGGAGCAGCAGAAAGAGGGGGAGCCATTCAGTCAGCTTGGCGCGCACGAAAAAATTAGGGCTGGGCACGTCGTTCAATCTCTTCCTGGAGTTGGCGATATTCAGTTCGATTGGGTTCCCGCTCCAAGGCCTGAGCGAGAGCAATTCTGGCACCCTCCGTGTTCCCAAGGGCAAGTTCGGCCTTGGCCAGGAGAAAATGGGTCTTGGCGTTTTTGGGCTCCTGCTTCAACGCCTTGAGAAAATACTCTTTCGCTTCAGCGGGCCGATGGTCGTCCAGGGCTATTACGCCAAGGTTATTCAAGGCGCTCTTATGCATCGGATCGATTCGCAAAGCCTCCTTATAAAACGAGGCGGCCTCGACTTGATTGCCCTGCGCGAGGCGAAGATTTCCCAAAGCCAGGTTTGTTTCCGGGTTGTCGGGCACGTAGAAGCGAGCCCGCTGTAATTGCTCCTCAGCGCGCTTGAAGTCGCCGGACTCCAGCGCCTGGCGGCCCAAATCGTAAGGCTGAACGGCCCAAAGCGTAGGGTCGGTTCGTGGAGCTGTAATCACGATGACGGCGCCAACCAGCACGACGAAGTAACCAACAACGCGTCCGTAGCGGCGGAGCGCCAATCCCTCCCACAGGCCCTTTAAACCGCAGGCTGCGAAAAAGAGAAGGCCGGGAACAACCGCAAGGCGATAGCGTTCGGTGACGAAGACCGGAAGAACCGAGGCCATGTGAAGGAGGATGGCTGCAGCGATCCAGCGGCCCGTGCGCAGGGCACGAAGGGAAAACAAAAGACCCGGGATGGCGAGGGCCGCCACGATTGCGAAATGCGGACCGGGAAAGAGCACGCGGTGCTCCCGCAGATTGGCGATTACCCCCAGATCATCATATTCGAATCCATTCCAAAAATTGCCGACCTTGCGGGCCATCAGTTTCAGCCAATGCCCGGGATTATTGGCCACATAGGCTCGGGCCTTGGAGGACCAGAATTGCGAGACTTCCGAGCGCTTTAGCGTCCTCCCGGCGGCCGCTTCGGCCTGGTCAATTGAATCGCGCAGCATGTTGGCTTGCCCGGCATGCAATCCCGGAAAGTGAGGATAACCGGTGGCCTCCGGGTTATTCCCAAGCCAGAAGTTGATGCCCCCGTGCGCGGAGAGAAAGACCGGATCGCGGGCTACAAGACAGTTGTGGAGCCAGCACGGCGAAGTGCCGATCCCGATTCCCGCAAGGAACAAGGCGATGGCTGAAAAATGTGCCACCATGAGCGATTGAGCCCTTGGCGAAGATTGCGGTCGCAACCACAAGGCAGCGAAAACCAGGGGCAAGAGGAAGAGGATTGTCGCGACCCCCATCGCAGTAACCCCGATGAGGATTCCGAGGCCAAATACGCCCCAAGCGGAAGGGGCGCGGTCTGTTTTGACGATCTGCCAAACCAGGAACCAGAATGCGAAGACGAACCAGGACGTTGGCATCAAAATAACCGAATATGCCTGGGCTGGAACGAAGAAGGCCCACCCGGCCGCGGCTAGAAGGCCGGCCACAGAGGCCGGCTCCCGGATCGTTAGCGGGTTGGCGGGGGATCCGGCCGCTTTTTCGCTCGATTTCGCGCGGCGCAAGGCCCGGACCGTGATTTTGTAGATCAGAGTGGCTGTCCCCGCATCAAGGCAGGCTTGGAAAAAGCCCGGAACAAAAGGGCTGTAGCCAAAGAGCTTGTAGAGAAACGCGAGGAGATACGCGTAGAGGGGGAGACCGTAAAAGGCGAGGTGGTCGGTCAGTCTGCCATGGGAGATTTGCTGCGCCCATTCATCGTAAAAATGCATGTCGCTGCCGATTGGCAGGAGAAAGGGCGACGAGGTAAGGCGGAGGAGGGCGAATAGCCGGAGCAGAAAGACAAAGGCGAATACGCCGTGCGTAAGCCCCAGCGAACCAGGAAGAAGTCTCCGGAAAATAGGCGATCGGGGCATGTTTACTCCGCGCTGAACTCCGCCGGAGCTCGGGCCGGGAGTCCAGAAATTATAAAAAGCGAAGCTGTTGGCACCAACGCTGCTTTATCCAGGGTCATATCCGCGGTCGGTATCGTGGATCGCAGTCAAACAAACAAGAGATAAAAAGAAAGCAAACAGCATGTTAAACAAACTCAACAAACGCCGCGGGGGTTTCACCCTCGTGGAAATCATGATCGTAGTGGCGATCATCGCTTTGCTGGCGGCGATTGCGGTGCCCGGATTTCTCCGCGCTCGTAAACGTTCCCAAGCAAGCCGCATCATCAACGATCTGCGCCTGATCGACTCCGCAGTCGACCAGTACGCGATCGAAACCAACCGCTCGAGCGGGTTTTCCGTCAACACGGCCGACTGGACCAACTACCTCAAGGCTGGAACGGTCCTTTATTTGACCGGCAAAGACATCCTGGGGAACTCGTACGGCAAGCAGGGAGTCGATTCGCTGCCGAAGGTGCCAACCGCCAGTTACAATGCATTGTCCGACGTGACCGACAATACGTTCTGGTCGCCTTACAACTAAGAATCTGACGATTCATTCTCCTGTCATTGTCGCTTCGCGGGAGTGGCAGGGAATGAGTTGTGAGAAACAAGACTAGATAGTCCTGCCACTCGCTTCTCGCACTAAATAAAAATAAGAAAGACTCCTTAGTATGTTAAAAAAACTCACGACGAAACGCGCCGGCTTTACGCTGGTGGAAATCATGATCGTGGTGGCAATCATCGCATTGCTTGCCGCGATCGCAGTCCCTGGATTCCTTCGCGCCCGCAAACGCTCCCAGGCATCCAAGATCATCAACGACCTTCGGCTGGTTGACGCAGCGGTCGATCAGTACGCCATCGAGCGTGGCAAGGTCACTGGCGACATGGTTGATACGGCCGACTGGACCAACTACATCAAGAAGGACACCAACCTCTACATGACCGGTGCGGATCTGCTCGGCCATGATTTTGGCGGTCAAGTGGTCGACACCCTCCCGAAAGTACCTACGGCGAGCTATAATGCGCTGTCGGATGTGGCTGATGCCACCTTCTGGTCGCCCTTCAATTAAACAGCGGCGATCGAAAGATGTTAAGAGCGTCCTTTCGGAAACGGAAGGGCGCTCTTGCGTTTAACAACCCACGGCTTCTCAACCCTGGTTCGTCGCGTTCGGGATGAACGACAAACCTCTCCACTCCACAAATCAATCCGGTGGCTGGCGCCGGCGAAGTCGCTCCTTTGCGAGACACTTCCGCGCCGCTTGGCTCCAGGCGACCGTGCTGCTTCTGACCGGCCTTCTGGTGCGGGCCCGCGGCCTGACTGGCCAGCGCATTTGGGACGATCAATACCTTTCGTGGGAAAACCCGTTTATCAAAAGCCCCCTGCTGATCCTGGAAAGCTTTCGGCATTATCTTTTCCTTGAGTCTTTTTCGGCGCACTATCGGCCTCTGCAGAATGTCTCCTACGTGTTCGATTACTTTTTCTGGAACACAGACGCGTATGGCTATCACCTCACCAATACCTTGTTGCACGCGGTCAGCGGGGTCCTGCTCTATTTTCTCCTTCGAAAGCTCTTCGCCTCTCTCTGGCTTCGTGAAACGCCGGTCGCGGTGCGTGACCGGGTGCAAAAGCGAATCCGCGGCCTTTCTCTGACTGCGTTCTTCGTCGCTCTGCTCTGGAGCGTTCACCCGGTGCATAGCGCGGCGGTCGATTACATTTCCGGCCGCGCCGACAGCCTGGCGTTCTTGTTCGCGGCGGCGGGCTGGTTGTTATTCTTCCGGGCCCGAGCAACAAAAGGTGCGGGAGCGCGCTCGTTCTGGTTTGGCCTGGCGGCGGTATCCGGTTTACTGGCCCTTCTTTCCCGCGAAATCGCGTGCGTTTGGTTCGCGCTTTTCCTTGGGCACCTGATTTTCGTGGAGAGAAATATTGCAAGGCGTCTGCGAGTGGCAGCCATCATCGTCTCTTTGTGCGTGGTGGGAATTTATGCTGGAATGCGGCAGCTGCCTGTCTCCCGTGCTCGACCCGCTGACGCTGGCTTTGCCGCGCCGGTCCGAATGATGTTGATGGCCCGTTCGCTCGGCGATTACACCCGCCTTCTCTTCTATCCGAGCAACCTGCATATGGAGCGGACAATTCTGGATGCCCCAAGTTATGAAAATAATTCCACCTGGCGCGCCCAGGCGGGCGTCGAATATCTCTCGCTTCTTGGGTTGGGAACAGCGGCGGCATTAGCGCTAGGTTGTGCGCGCAGGGGTAACGGCCGCATGGTTCGGATTTTTGGCGCGGCCTGGTTCTTCGCGGGTTACCTCCCCATCTCAAATCTTATCACCCTTAACGCTACGGTCGCTGAACACTGGTTGTATCTGCCGAGTGTCGGCTTTCTGATCTTTCTCGCCGGCTGCGTCGTTGACCTGCCTGTTCGCTTTCAGCGTGCGGCAATCTCAATCGCGTGTCTGGCGCTCATCGCTTTAAGTGCGCGCAGCGTGGTGCGCAGTACTGACTGGGCCGATGAAGAGACTTTCTACAGCCGCACCATCGCCGCAGGCGGTGTCACTACCCGCGCCGCCGTCAATTTGGCGGAGGTCTATTCTCGCAAAGGAGATTTCGCCGGCGCGGAACGCCTTTTTCGTCGCGTGCTCGAGATCGCGCCGGACTACCCGATGGCACGCAATAATCTGGCCAATTTGCTGCACAAACAGGGCCGCAAAGCTGAAGCGGAAGCGTTGTTTGATTCGTCGGCCAAAGCGGCGGTCGAAATGCGCAAAGATTACCCGGGCACCTGGGTCGCAGCGATCAATCTCGCCCATATCAAGAGAGCCGAAGGCGATATCGATGGAACAATGAGGATCCTGGAGCAGGCGCGCCACAACTATCCCGAGACCTGGGCGATCATTCGCTTTCAGGCAGATCTGTTTCGAGTCAATAAGCAGTCGGATACCGCCCTGCACCTCGTGGAGGATTTCGCGCGCAAAAATTGGTGGCATTACGAAGCTTCGATCGCCTTGGGAAGACTCTACGCGGAACAAGGGGATGCGGAGCGAGCTGCGGCCGCCTGGCGGCACGCCAGTTGGCTCGATGTGCACGATGCCGAGTCACTCAATCTGATCGCTGGGATCCGCCTGAGGCAAAACCGCCTGGATGAGGCTTTCAAACTTCAGCAGGCCGCGGTTGCCCGACAGCCCGATCAGCCGCGACAATATCGGATGCTCTCCGATATTCTCGCCAAAATGGGACGCGCGGATGAAGCGCGTGCCGCCCTTGCTCAGGTCACGCAGATGGAGGCATTCGCGCACTCCCAGCCGCAGATTAATTGAGAGCGAGCGTCACTGCTGGCGTTTTAGCTTCCGAGAAATGAACGAACCGGACCGTTCGCCTGCCAAGGAAGCGCTGCCCAGTCGCTGGATCCATTACGCCGAGCAGCATTGGGTTCGCTGCCTCTTGCTTTTGATCTTTGGAATCGCCGCCCGTTTCCCTGCGCTTCAGGGGCAATGGATTTGGGACGATAACTCCCTCGTTCGGGACAATCCCTTAATTAGGAGCCCGCTCCTGTTTCTGGAAAGCTTTCGCCATTTCCTTTCTCCGGAGTCCGCGCACTATCGGCCAATCCAAACCATTTCGTATTCCTTCGACTATCTCGTCTGGAACGCGGAAACCTACGGGTATCACCTGTCTAACCTGTTCTGGCATGTGGGCAGCGGGATCCTCCTTTATTTCTTGCTCCGACGGTTGCTCGAACCATTCCAATGTTGGGGGACGCGCGAAATTGGCGCCGGGAAGCCCGGCGCACGCACAGTCCTATCGGCCGCTGCCTTCCTCGTCGCTTTGCTCTGGATTGTTCACCCGGTGCATAGCGCGGCGGTAGATTATATTTCCGGTCGCGCGGACAGCCTGGCTTTCTTCTTCTCCTGTGGGGCGTGGCTGCTTTTCTTACGCGCGCGATCCGCGCAATCTTTTTCCTCTCGTGCCCTCTGCAACATCGCGGCCGCCGTGATGACTTTCGTAGCCCTTTGCTCCCGGGAAAGCGCTTGCATCTGGATGCTGCTGTTTCTTTTCCATTTGTTCGTTTTCGATCGACTCGCCACCCGGCGTGCCAAGGCCGTTGTTCTGGCAATCTGTCTTGGGCTCGTCGCGTTCTATGCCGGGCTGCGGCAGTTGCCTGCGAAGGATTCTGCCGGTTTAGCCAATGCCATCAGTACGCCGGTGTCATTCCGCGCGGTGTTAATGGTGCGTGCGCTGGGTGATTACGGGCGGCTTATGGTGTTTCCTTCGAATCTTCATGTCGAACGCACGCTTCTCACCCCAGCAGACACAGGGCCGAGGGAAGGCTGGTGGCAGGCCATTCAAAAAGAATATCTCTCCGCGATTGGGATCGTGACGGCTGTTGCCCTGTTGTTTGGGTCTTTTCATAAGGGAAAAGCGCAAGGTATTCGCGCGCTCGGGGCCAGTTGGTTCTTGCTCGCTTTCCTGCCCGTCTCCAACCTCTTCGAGCTTAACGCGACGGTCGCGGAGCATTGGCTTTACTTACCGAGCGTTGGCCTCCTTCTTTTCATCCTGGGTTGCTGTCTGGAAGTGCCGGCGCGGGGGAGACGCATCTTACTGGGCGCTGCCTGCGCGGCAGTTCTGGCCTTGAGCGCGCGCAGCTTCGTTCGAAGTGGCGATTGGATGAGTCCGGAAATGTTTTATCGCCATTCTTTGCGCTCGGGATCGGCGAAGACCCGAATGGCCTTAAATCTGGGCCAGATTTATGCGGGCCGTGGAGATTACGCGAAGGCTGAACCTCTGCTTCGGAAAGTAGTCGAGATGAGCCCCGATTATCCGATGGGCTGGAACGCTCTGGGCCACCTTCTCTTCAGCCAGGGAAAACAACAAGAAGCAGAAGAGATGTTCGCCCGCGCAACCGCTCTGGGGGAAGGCACGCGGCATCAACAGCCACGAACCTGGATCGCGGCCCTTAATTTGGCCTCGATGCATTACAACCAGCACGACCTGGCCGGCGCCCTTGGAATCTTGGACAAAGCTCGCGCCGATTATCCCGGCACCTGGCCTCTGATTAGTTTTGAATCCGAGATGTTGCGGGAATCAAATGCTCCAGATACCGCGCTGCCATTCGTGAAGGAATTTGCGGATTCCAATTGGTGGCACGCCAGCGCGTTCCTTGCGCTGGGCCAGCTTTATTCGGAAAAGGGCGATGACGAAAAGGCGGAAGCTGCATTTCGGCACGCGAGCCGACTGGATGTTCACGACGCCGAATCCCTCAATCGAATCGCGCTCCTGGATGTGCGGCAAAATCGTCTTCAGGATGCGTATGAAGTCCAGAAACGCGCCATCTCGCGTCAGCCCGACCACCCGCGAAATTACCTCTTGCTCTCCGATATTTTGGAAAAGATGGGCCGTAAGGACGAGGCGCGAGCCGCGCTCGCCCAGGTCCATCTTCTCCAGGCAATCGCTCAATCACAGCCCGCTACCCTAGGCCCCCTCGAACCGAATTAAGTTTACGAGACCGCTTCGCGGCCGGGTCCTGGCATGATAATTTGCTGGCCATGGAAATCATCGTGCTCGGTGCCGGGGCAATCGGCAGCCTGTACGGAGCAAAGCTTGCCACCGCCAACGAGGTCATACTTGTTGGCCGCGCTGATCATGTGGCCGCAATAAACGAGCGGGGACTTCGCATCGAAGGCATCGAGCCGCAGGTCGTGCGAATTCGCGCGACCACCGCGATCGAGCAAATCGGGGCCAACGCGCTGGTTCTGCTGACCACGAAGGTACCTGGAAGTGCCAACGCGCTCGCGTCGATCGCGCCGCTCGTGCGCGACGACACCACCATTGTCTGTCTCCAGAACGGTCTCGACAGTGAGGTGCTCGCCCGCCGCGCTCTAAACAATCGCGCGGTTGTGTTGCGCGGCATCACCCAGTTTGGCGCGATCTTCACTCGGCCCGGTGTAATCCACTACATGGCTCCCGGTTACACCCTCCTCGAGCAGCATTCTCGGAGCCAAGGCATAGCCTGCGTGTTCACGGCCGCGGGGCTCGATGGCCGGATTTCATCGGACATCGCGCGCGATATCTGGCACAAGCTCATTTTCAATTGTGTGGTGAATCCAATTACCGCCATCCTTGGTTGCGAAGTCGGCGGCATTGCCGCCCCGGGGCTCGATCGGCTGAAAGAGCTGGTGATCAATGAATGTGTCGCCGTTGCCAGGACTCAGGAGCTGACATTTCAGGTCGACTTCCTGCGGGAGATTAGCGAGGTCTTTGGACCATCGCGCAACATCGCCTCGATGTTACAGGACCTGCGGCGCGGCCACGCCACGGAAATCGACTATCTGAATGGCGCCGTTGCTGCCGTCGGAGCCAAGCAGGGCGTGCCGTGCCCCGTTAACCAGGCGCTCGCCGCCATTATCAAGGCGATGGAAACAAAGCAAACTTCATTGTTCCCAGAGAAAATGCTCGAGCCGAAGCCGGCTTAGTCTTGATTTTGCTTCGTCGCTTCGCGCGCCGCCCGCGGAGGCTAGCTTTTGGTACACCACTGCAGCCGGTTCCCAATGCGAGTCATCTTCCAGCAGACGTGCCGCATTAAAACCGGCCTTGTAGTACCAAAAAAATTCGCGCTGCCGCCGGTCCGGGCGCGTTTCCTCTTCGATAATTTTGTAAAACGTGGCGAGCGCATTTTCCCGGTCGCCGAGTTTCTCCAGGCAAATACCCTTCTTGAACAGGGCCTGATTACGCCAATGCGGCGGAGCGTCCTTTTGGGAGGCGAGCTGTTCATAGACCTCTGTCGCGCGTTTGTAATTTTCGTGATCCGTCTCGCCTGATTCGTAAAAAATGTCACCCCGGCCGCAGAGTGCTTCCCGCTTCTCTTCGGGTTTCGCGGTTCCTTGCAAAACTTCATCGTACAAGGTTGCCGCGTCCTGGGATTTGCCCAGTTTGCGCTCGATCACGGCCTGTTCGTTTCGCGCCGACCATTTCAGTTCGCCGTTCTTTTTCACGACTTCGTCGAAAAGAACCAGAGCGCGGTCGAGCGATTGTGGGGCCATGCTCTGGGTAGCGGACTTCGCGGCGAAAAAGAGAGCCCTTTCCGTAAAGGGGCCGCCGGGGTTTTCCTGAGACAGAATCTGGAACTGCGTCTGGGCATTGGGGAAATCCTGCAGACGGTAATATGTCTCAGCCAGTTTCATCCGGACATCCGAGAGGAAGGGCGAGGTGGGATATTTCCGGAGAAATTCGCCCGCCCCACCGATGACTTTCGCGGGATCCAGGTTTGGGGCGGCGTCTTCAATCCAGATGGCCAGGTAATCCGCTCGCTCGGCGGTGCCGGGGTCTGGCTGGCTTTTTCGGGCTCGATCGAGGTGCTTTCGGGCATTGTCGATCTGCGGAGGGGCGCCGTGAAAGGCTAGCTCGGCCAAGGCCAGCCATGCTTCCGCTGCGCGTCTGTGCCGCGGAAAATCCCGAAGAAAGCCGTTCAGCGTTTCCGTCGCTTTATTGTTTCCTTGCGCCGCCTGGGTGAGGCCTTCCTCGAGCGACAGGTCGCCGCGCATATCCGCATCGCCCCCGCTTTTGGACAGCTCTTTTACGTCCGCGGCGAACCGCGCATCATCACTCAATTGGAGCCACGCTAGCGATGCATTGAAGAGCGAATCACGCGCCAGGGAGGCCGAGCCCTGGGCTACCTGTTCGAATGTCCGGGCCGCCGCTTCGAATTGTTTGGCGTGATATTGCGCGCGTCCTTGAAGCTGGCTGATTCGATCCAACCAGTCCGGCGCCGGCCGGAGTCCCCGCGCTTCATTCAGAATTGCGAGTGCTTCGTCAAACCGGCGGTCTTCGAGTTTCAGTTGAGCGAACTCAAATAGCCCCGCCGCCAGCGCCGGCAACGACGCGTGCTCGTCGCGAAGTTTCTCGAACAGACGCAGCGCGCTCTCACGGCGCCCAGCCCGCCGCTCGCTCCGGGCGAAATACCATTGCGCGAGAGACCTTCGCGATTGAGCCGGATCGCTTGCCCATCGGCTGAGCTCCTGGCCCGAAGGCTGGTGCTCGGCGCGATAAAGCTGATCGAGTTTTTCAAAGACGACCGGCAATGCCGGATCAGTCGGATGGTGCTCGACGAAATCTTCAAGGGCGTCGTCCCCGGCTTCGGGCGTTTCCAGGCGCAGGTTCGAATCTGCAATGGCACACAGGGTTGCAATCAGCACTTCGCGACTCGTTCCCTCGGGACTTCGCAGGATCGTCTGAAAAAGCTCAATCGCTCGTTGGTGATGATCGAGCTGAGCTTCGATCCGCCCCTGCAGATAACGTTTCTCCTTTTTCCCCGACAGCGCGATTGGCCTTGTCTTATCGAGGAGGCGGCGGGCGCCGGCAGCGTCTTGTTTATCGAGCAGCAATTCAACCGAACGCAGTTGCGCTCGGCCGCTCCACTGAGGATCGGAAAAAAGAATGCCAAACACTTGCAACGCTTCCTCGGCGCGATTGAGGGCGCGCAGGGTTTCCGCTTGTCCGAAGAGCGCCATCGCCCGAAGAGACGATCCGGATTGACTGGCGATCTGCCGGTAAAGCGGGAGAGCATCCGCCCAGCGCTGGACAGTGGCCAGGGCCTGCGCCCGCCAAAGCACGACTGCGGGCAGGTCCTGCAAACTGGGATCCTGCAAAACCTGCAAAGCTTGTTCCGTGTCGCCGGCTGCGAGAAGCGCTTCGCCCAGTTTTGCCGTGACCGCTTTCCTGTCTGCGGCGGAGAGCGCGCCCCTCAGGATTTCTTGCAATCGAAGCACCGCTACCTGCGGTACTCCTTCGTTCAAGGGTTGCACCGCGCCGTCGAGCCCCTCCATCTCGCCATTCGCAAGCGGGACGAAAAGGAAACTAACCGCGAAGACTGCGCCGGGGAGGCTTCGCCATGCTGCGTTGGACGTTTTCTTCATCTTTTAAGCAACGGCTTCAGATACTGGCCCGTGTAACTTCCGGCCTCTTCGGCGATCCTCTCCGGCGTCCCGGCCCCGACCACCTGCCCCCCGCGCTCGCCGCCCTCCGGCCCAAGGTCAATAATCCAATCCGCGCATTTGATCATCTCGAGATTGTGTTCGATCACCACCAGGGTATTGCCGGCGTCGCGTAATTTCATCAATACCTGCAATAATTTTTCGATATCCGCGAAATGCAGGCCGGTTGTGGGTTCATCGAGAATATAGATTGTTCGCCCCGTCGCTCTCTTCGCGAGCTCGGTCGCGAGCTTGACGCGTTGCGCTTCCCCGCCCGAAAGCGTCGTTCCCGCTTGTCCGAGCCGGAGGTATCCGAGACCCACGTCAAGCAATGCCACCAGCCGATCGGAAACCGAAGGCACATTCCGGAAAAAACGCGCGGCTTCGTCCACGGTCAGGTTGAGCACGTCCGCGATGTTCTTCCCCTTAAAGGTAATTTCAAGCGTTTCGCGGTTGTAACGCTGGCCGCGGCAGACCTCGCACTCCACATAAACGTCGGGCAGGAAATGCATCTCGATTTTGATTAACCCTCCGCCTTCACAATTCTCGCATCGTCCTCCTTTGACATTGAAGCTGAACCGGCCCGCATCATATCCGCGGACGCGGGCGGCTGGAAGCTGACTGAACAACTCGCGGATCGGCGTGAATGCTCCAGTGTAGGTGATCGGGTTTGAACGGGGCGTTCGTCCAATCGCGCTCTGATCGATCACGATCGCCTTGTCGAGCTGGTCCAAACCCTGCAGCGTCCCATATCGGCCCGGCTTGTCCTTCGAGTTGTAAAAATGCCGGAAGAGCGCGCGCCGCAAAATATCGTCCACCAGGGTGGATTTGCCGCTCCCGGACACGCCCGTGACGCAGGTGAGACAGCCGATGGGAAAGGAGGCCGTGACATTTTTCAGGTTATTCTCCGCTGCTCCCTCCACGGTTAGCCAGCCATCTCCTGCCGGCCCGGACCGCGGTTTCGTGCGCTCTTTTGGAATCGCGATCCGCGCTCGCCCTGAAAGGTAGTCCGCCGTCGGCGAATTCTTCGCGCTTAAGATCTCCGCCAGCTCTCCCTGGGCCACGATCTCGCCGCCGCGCGGACCGGCTCCCGGACCGAGATCGAGAATGTAGTCCGCCGCGCGAATGGTTTCCTCATCATGTTCAACGACGATGACGGAATTTCCGAGATCGCGGAGGCGGCGCAGCGTCGTCAGGAGCCGGGCGTTGTCGCGCTGATGCAATCCAATGCTGGGTTCGTCCAACACGTAAAGCACGCCCGCGAGTCCGGAGCCAATTTGAGTGGCGAGCCGGATTCGCTGTGCCTCACCTCCCGAAAGCGTGCCGCTTTCCCGGTTGAGCGAAAGATAGTTGAGGCCTACTTCGACCAGGAACTGGAGACGCGAATCGATCTCGCGCACCACGTCCGAGACGATGTGACGTTGCTGGTCTGTCAAGGCAAGCCGCCGGATGTAGGCTGCGGCGGTATCAATGGTCAGCTCGCTGAATTGATGGATATTCAACTCGCGACCATCCGAATCCTTGATGGTCACTGCGAGAATTTCGGGCTTCAGCCGCGCGCCGTGGCAGGTCTGACAAGGCACGCGCGTCATGAAGGCCCGGATCCGGTTTCGGGTAAACTCGCTTTCCGTTTCGGCGTAGAGCCGTTCCATTTGCGGCACGAGTCCTTCGAAGGGCCGGGCTACTTTCGGCGCTTTTCCGTTGCCGCCCACGTTGATCTGGATCGGTTCGTCGCCGGTGCCGTAGTAAAGCGCTTTCTTAAAACTCTCCGGCAGGTCGGCAAAGGGAATGCAATCATCTACTTCAAAGTGTTTCACCAGGGCGCTTTGCAAACTGCGGTAGTACGCCTGCATCGGCTTGGTGCCGCGTCGCCACGGCGTGATGGCGCCTTCCCGGAGTGATTTGTCGGGATCGGAAACCATCAGATCGGCATCGCAGACCAGTTGCGTCCCGAGGCCGTGGCAGGTGGGACATGCGCCCAGGTGGCTATTGAACGAGAAATGTTTCGGCGTCAGCTCTCCGAGGGAAAAGTTGCTCTCCGCGTTCCCGTAGTCGGTCGTGTAGCGAACTGTTTCCCATTTTTCTTCATTCGATATTGGGCGTTGGGCGTTGAGCGTTGGGCGTTCTTTTAACACCACAATCCGGTTTCCTCCCCACTTCAGCGCGGTCTCCACGGAATCGGCCAGGCGCGTTCGCACTCCTTCTCGAATCACGAGTCGATCCACCACCGCTTCTATCGTGTGCCGCTCCGTTTTCTTGAGCCGAATCGGTTCGGGCCCTCCCAGTTCCGCGATTTCGCCATCAATCCGAATCCGGACGAACCCTTCCCGTTTCACCTTCTCGATCACATCCCGGAATTCGCCCTTTTGATTCTGAACGAGAGGCGCCAGCAAAATGATCTTCGTTTCCGCAGGAACGGCGAGGATCTGATCTACGATTTGCTGGGGGGTCTGCCGGTAAATCGCCTGCCCGGTGACCGGATCGTGCGGCTGGCCCACCGCCGAAAAAAGGACCCGCAGATAATCAAAAATCTCCGTCGTGGTCGCAATCGTCGAACGCGGATTGGCCCCCGCGCTCCTTTGCTCGATCGCGATCGCGGGTGAGAGCCCTTCAATGAAATCGACGTCCGGCTTTTCCATCTGGTCGAGGAACTGCCGGGCATAGGCCGAAAGGCTTTCCACGTAGCGGCGCTGTCCTTCCGCATAAAGGGTATCGAAAGCGAGCGAGGATTTCCCCGAACCGCTTAAACCAGTAATGACGACCAGCTTTTCCCTCGGAATTTCGACATGGAGATTCTTGAGATTGTGCTGGCGTGCACCGCTTATTTTGATAGTTTGCGCAGCCATCGGACGCCAAATGTCGAACCTGTCAGTTAAGCACAACCGCCCCCTTTCTCTAGCCAAATCGCCCCGATCATGAGTGAAAACGCGCGCAGCATTTCCCACGAAGAACTCGTCGAGTTACAGAAAAAATTCAGCGAGATCAAACACGCCATTAACAACGCCCTTGCCGTGATGATGGCGCTTTCCGAGATGTCACAGCGCCGTCCCGATTACTCCGAGAAACTGGCGAGCACGGTGCTGACGAAGGCGCCGCAAATCGTCTCCAGCCTGCAGGAATTCACCCAGGCCTTGAACGAAAAAGCCGGCCCGAAGCCGGAAGTCGTTCCGTAATCCGAGCTGGCCGTTACCGCTTGGGCGAAGCCGAAGCGGATGGAGCGGTGCTCGGCTGCACTGAAGGCGCGGGGCTGCTCGCTCGCGCCGCCGGGCTGGTCGCGGGCCTAACAGTGCCTGCGGCGGAAGGAGCCGGACTTAACGAGGAAGCTGGTCCGGTTGCTGCCGGCGTCGAATTCGTCACGGTCGCGGAAGGTCCCGCTGTGCCCGACGGACCGGGGCTCGGTGTCGCTGTGGGCGTCGCCGAACTTGACGTCACCGGCGGCGGCAAATTCTTCTTCACCCGCTCGGTGAGGTTGCTCGACGAGTTGCTCTTCTGCGCGTAGAGAATCGAGAGGGTGAAACAGAGGAGGAAAAAGATGGCGGCCAGCCAGCCCGTTATCTTGGTCAGCACATTGGTCGTTTGAGCGCCGAAAATGTTTTCCGTTACTCCGCCCCCGAAAGCTGCACCCAGACCTTCGCTTTTGGGACGTTGCATCAAGATCACGAGGATCATCAGCAACGCGACAAAAACGAAGATTCCGCTCAGGATGTTGATGGCAAGGTCCATTGGGACGGGCAATATGGCCGGTCAGAGCGATTTGTAAATGGCGGGCAAAGCTGTTCCCGGGGGCTGCCTATTCTCTCCGTCCTACGGCGCGCCGCGCGCTTTGGCCTTATGGGCGTTCCAAATCTTATCGAGTTCGTCCAAACCGACTTCGCCGAGCTTTTTGCCGTGGGCCCGAAGCTCATCCTCGACCCGGCTAAAACGTGTCACAAACTTGTCGGTCGCCTTTTGTAACACCGTCTCTGCGTCGAGGTTAGACTTGCGCGCCAGGTTGACCACGGCAAAGAGAAGATCGCCAATCTCGTCCGCGATCGCCTCGGATTTGCCCGAGCCGATGGCTTCTTTGGTTTCGCCCAGCTCTTCGTCAATCTTGGCGACGACGTCGGAAAGCTCCGTCCAGTCAAAGTTGACTCGCGCAGCCTTCTTTTGTGCCTTTTGGGCGCGCATCAGGGCCGGCAGCGCCGCTGGCAGGTCAGCGAGGTAATGGCTGCTTCCGGCCTCTTTTTCTTCGCGTTTGATCGCCTCCCACTGTTTGACCACGCCAGCCGCATCCCGGACATCACTTTCGCCGAAAACATGGGGATGCCGCCGGACTAACTTGGCTGTCACTTCCTGGAGCACTTCTTCGATATTGAAGCGGCCGGATTCGCTGGCGATTTCCGAGTGCATAACCGCCACAAGGATCAAATCCCCCAGTTCTTCGCGGAGATTCTCATCGTCGCGCGCCCGAAC
>JBAPMH010000366.1:0-6025 GCA_049278515.1 Chthoniobacterales bacterium | reverse complement strand
ATTGTTCCCGATGAGGTTGAAGCCTTGGGAAGTAAGATCGCCCTTCATGTCCGGGCCATTTGCGGAGCTGTTCCGGGCGATGATTGAGTTCCTGGTCTGCTGGATGCCAGGGCCAAATGAGTAAATGCCACCGCCTTGGGTGGCGGAATTGTCAGAGATGGTGCAGCTGGTGATAGTCGAAAAGCCCGGCAAAAAAAAGAAGTCGGCCCGGACATTCTTGATCCCGCCGCCAAGGCTGGCTGAGTTGCCGGAGATGGTGCTGTTGCTGACCGACAAACCGTTCGCGTTATAAATACCGCCGCCGCCGCCGGCTGCGTCCATGGTAGCGTCATTGCCTGATATGGTACTGCGGGTGATCGACGCCCCGCCAAGGTTATAAAGACCGCCTCCCAGGTGGGTCGCAACGTTGCCGGAAACCGTGCTGTTGGTCATCGTCAACCGGCCCGGCCGAGCGGAAATAGAACCGGTGATAAAAGTAATGTAAAGGCCGCCACCGGATATCGCGCTATTACCGGAGATCACGCTATTGGTGAGAACCAAGGTTGGGGAGAAGCCGCCGTGGTAAGAGACATAAACAGCGCCCCCGCTCCCCGCGCTGTTGCCCGAGATGACGCAGTTGTCGATCGTCAATTCGAGGCCGTCGAAGTAGATGGCCCCACCCGCCTGAGGAGCGACGCCATCGGCTGGAGCTCTTCCATTGGCCAGCGTCAAGCCCGACAGGCCGACGGTAGGGGCGTGGGAACTACTGATAGCGATATTGAAGATCCGAAATGCCGGGATGCCTTCCGCCGTGGCGCGCTGCACGGTTAACTTATCCGCGCCCGGGCCATTGATGGTGACGTCTTTGTCGACGATCCGCAGTTCGCCGGTGGTGAGAGTAATGGTTTGCCCATTGAGGGCGGCATCGAATTGAATCGTGTCCCCGGCGCTGGCCGCCGAGATGGTATCGCGGAGCGAGCCCGCTCCGCTATCCTGGGTATTGGTAACGGTGAGGACAGCTGATTGAGCAGAGTCCGCGGTCAGCGCAAAGACTGCAGTTAAGACAACACAGGCGAGCAGGCGCTCAAGCGAGAGTCTCATAGATCAATTGTGTAATGCAGCTGGCGCTAATTCAGATTGTAAGCTTCGACGAGAGCCACGCCGGTCGTGTTATTCAGCCCGCGAACAATCGCGGTGAAGGGCCCGGGAGCAAGATCGCGCAGAATCGCCGACTCCAGATTGTTCGACGGCTGCAAGCCGGTCGCGATGATTTCGGCTTCCTGCGTATCACGCCAATCGTAATTGGTGGCGATGAGCACGCCATCGCCGTCGTGCAATTCCAAAACCGGATCTCCCAGCGCATTCGACACGCCAAAATTCGTGAGGCTGGGCCCAATCGCGCGAAAAAGCACCTTCCCGGGAACGGTTCCGACAACGATCGTGCCGCCAATCATCACGTCATTGCCGGTTCCCACCAAACCGCGGGTCGAGATATTGCCCAGGTTAGATTCAACCGCGTTATCGAGGTCATAGACTTCAAACAAGCCTATGCCGGTACTGTCGTTCTTGCCGCGGACGACAACTGTATAAGCGCCGGGATTGAGTATTCCCCAAAGTGCCGGCTCCAAATCATTCGCTGGGGCGAGTCCGCTCGCTGCGATTTCGGTCCTGGTGGTGGCCTCGCGCCAATTGTCGTTCGTGGCCAGGAACTCGCCCGAGGGCCCATAAACTTCGATGAACGGATCGGCGAGCGCACCAGCCAGAGGCAGGGACGGCCCAATCCCACGAACGATCACGGTCTTTTGCTCTGTTCCCGTTATGATGAATCCGCCAATCATCGCGTTGTCGGCGGTCTGCACCTGCAGCCGGGTGGAAATATTCGCGAGGACAATGGGCTGCGTCCCTTGATATTCGAAAGCGCCAATGTCTGGCGGGCCGACGCGCACGAAGCCGCGTTGATCGTGCGCAGGTTCGGCCGTGTCGGCGCCATCGATAGCAGGACTGCCGACCAGCAGTGGAAGGGTTGGCGTTCTGCCACCGTAATTGCCGAGAGTCCCCAGTTTCGGATCGAGTCTGGTGGCGTTGGTCGTTCCGCCTTGTTGATCGTTTCCGGTGAAACCCGTGTTGCCATCCGAACGGCCGAGCAGGTTATGTCCATGGCTGGTGACGGCACCACTCACGTCCGGCCCCGTGGCAACGCCGGGAAGACCGCCCTGCCCGCTGGAGCTCCCGCCTGGGATCCCGCCTACCACCTTGTTCTCGCCGAAGATGGTATTGCGCGTGGACGAGACAGAACCCGCCGCACCGTAGAGTCCGCCACCGGAGCCGGCGCCACCATTGTTGGGGCCGCCGATTCCACCCGAAGACGAATCACCGCCAAGCGACTGGTTGTTCGCCAGCGTACAGTGCTCGATCGACAAGGTGCCGAAGTTTGCGACACCACCCCCTCGAGCATCTGAAGCGGGGTTGGCGAACCCGGTGGGAGCTCCATCAACTCCCTCCGCACGGTTGGCTGTCATCGTGCAATTGGTCAGGGAAAGATTAGCGCCGGGCGCATTGTAAACTCCGCCACCCGTGCCTGCTCCACCGCGTGCGACTGGTGGAATAGTGGAGAAGACAGCCCCGCCAAAACCGCCTGTCGCCAGATTGGCGTCCAGAGTGCACGCGACCAGGGAAAGTGTGTGTTGATTGGCAATAGCGCCTCCCTGGCCTTCCCCACCCTCTCCGAAATACCCACCGTTGCCGCCGACGGCGGTGTTGCCTTCGAAAGTGCAACGAGTCAGGACAAGGATCGATTGGTTGAGGACTGCGCCTCCCATTCCTGGCTGGCCCTGGACGTTCGAGCTATTTCCATTGGCTCCTTTGGCTTTTCCATTGATGAAGGAGAGATTGGAAATCGCCACGGTGCCCGCCGTGATATTGAAGATTCGACTCGCGTGATTGCCGTTCAGAGCAACGTTCGCCGCGGAAGGTCCCGCGATGGTCAAATCCTTCGCAATCACAATTTCGCCGCTCGCAAGCGTGATGGTGAAATTGTTGGCCGACCCGTTGTAGCCGTTGTCGCTCGTCTGGATATTGAAGTGGATGGCATCGCCCGGGGCCGCCATCGCGATAGCCGAACGGAGGGAACCAGCGCCCGCATCCTGGGTATTAGTCACCGTGAGGACGGCTGACTGGGCGGAGAGCGAAGCCAGCGCGAGGATCGCTGTCGAGAAAAAGAGGCCCCGGAGCTTTAGGGCGGTGGGCGACATGCGCTTGTTATATGGGAAAAAAACCGCAAAACAAGGAACATCGACGACAGCGAAGGCCGTGGGAAGTTTAGGGACGGCGGGAGCGGGTAGCGGAAGAGCGCGAAAGCCGCCTTCATTTTGCTCGATGAGATTCGCCGCAGGTTAAATGGCCTGCGCACGGAGTCGATCGGCGATAAATGATCGCGTCGCATGTCACAGCTGACCAGCCGATTTCTCGAGCGTTTCCGTTCGTTCCTCGGGCGTATAATTCAGCTTCTCGGCGGCGTCAGGCCGTTCCTCGAGACCGTCAGCTCGCTCCAAGACCGTATAAATGCGCTTCCCGAGCGCGACGGACGATTTTTCGCCCCTGTAAATCCATTTTTTGAGGGTGCCAGCTCACGCCAAGGGCGCGTAAATCGACTTTTCGAGCGTGTCAGTCGCCTCCCCGAGCGCGCAAATCGGCTCCTCGGGCATGTAATTTCGCTCCAATATCCATGCAGACGACTTCCTGAGCAGGTAAATCGGCTCCCAGAGTATGCAAATGCCCATCAGAGCGTGCCAGGCGGCCTGCCGAGCATTTCAGACCATCTCTTGCGCCCGCAACGCCGCCATTCGGTTCCGCTTACTGCTCGTCACATGTCACAGGTCATCTGCCACACGCCTGTCTGCCGTAGCCTTGGCGAAGGAGGGTCAGCGTTTTCAGCTTTTGCCTTCCATTGCCGAGATTCTGAGACTAAACCCTCTGTCGCCTTCAGTCGCTCGAGAGACCTACCTCTGATAAGGACCGCCGGGATCTATCGTAAGCCGCTTACGATGGATCGAGCAGCGACGTGAAGTAAACGAAACCGGAGGAGTGGCCGAGAATCTACGACGCCAGCGCCTCCAATTGAAACGCCAGAGCACTCGACACCAACAGAAGCAGGAGCACCAGCCGATTCGTTTTCATACCGGCAGATTTGATTCCCATCGGAGGGAAGAAAACAATGCATTTCAGCCTTTCAATTTTTCAGAATTTCAGTCTTGCTTCTCGGATGCCGCGATTCTCAGACTGACCCTATTCCTTCACTCGCCCTTTAAACTCCATGTTCGCAATCGGATGGCTTTTGCACAACCTAGAAGCGCATAAGGACGCTTTCGTAGCAATAGCTGCGTTACTGTCTCCATTCGCAGCGGTTGCCCTCGGCGTTTACACTTCAACAAAGCAGTTGGCGGCCGCTTCGTTGAACATAGAGCGCCAACTAGGTGCGACGGTAGGAATCGCATATAGGCAGAAGTTGATCGATAACCTGCGGAACAATATCGCTGCCCAACTCGGTCTAACAGTTCGTTTAAGAATTGAGCGTCAGCGCGCGGCACTGGATCCACAGTTCGAAGTAGAGGCGACGGAAGCGTTCCTGCACCTCACTCGCATTCAGCTTTTGGTGGATCAGTCCAACTTAACCAAGCTAGAAACGCTTGCTCTCGCTTTTAATGCGATGACCGACTTTATCAAATCTTTACCTCAAGGACAACTATGGACCGAAAAGGAGGGGACTCACTTTGACCGGCTTGCACGCCTCGTATTGATCGCTGCCCTAGCTTTGATACGAGCTGAACAGCAACTAGCTGCGTTAGAGCCGACGGCTGGCACTTAGAATCGTCGGGTCTGAATCTCGCACCAGAGCACAGCGTAGCAGAGAGTCAGCTAGTGAATCTCGTCAGTGAACTTCGAACGCGGGCTGCAAACTAGCCATCATAGATGGCACGCCGTTCTGAACGTCGGGTCGCATCTTGACGCAATTCACGGGCCAACCCTTCTTTCTTCCCTCGCGTGACACTGCGATTCCATCCTCGAACAAATCGCCGCGCAAGGCTACCCGCCGTGCGCCTGGACCCTCTCGGAATTAACCGGTTAGTTCAATTCCGCGTCGGTTGCCGAGATTCCGGGACTGCCGCCCCCGCCCCTTTCGAGCATCGCGTTATTCTATATCAGAAATGCCTAGCAAAGATTGCGCAGACTCTCCGGTTTTTTTAAGATATTCGTCAATCTCCTTCTGCGTCGCCTTTCCCAATGGAGATTTACCTATCTCCACCCTATACTTGAGAAACCTTGCAGCTCCAGCGGGTATTCCCGAACCGCTCAGCTCTGCTACCTTCAGCAAGCCACTCATTGACACTGCATCGGGCTGGTAGCGCGCCGACTTAAGAACGGCGTGTAAGTACGTGTTGATTGGCGGTGGCATCAAAACGCATTGGTTCAAGTGGTTGAATAAACCCAGCATGAGTGCGACCAGAGCCTGGGCACCTTTGTCTGCGGCATCAGCGTAGCTAATCTCCATCCAGTGAGTATCCAAGCGCTCTATCGCTCTAAGAGGGTCTAGCTCGATGGGGCCCATGGCAGCACCACCATCGGCGGCGGCTGCAAGTTCCGCCTTAACGATAATCCTTCCGTCAAGAAAAAGGGAAACCACTGGCAAATCTTCATCCTCGTTGGTGCAATATTCGCGGGCTGCGTCACTTCGCGTGAGATCCCCGGAATCGAAGAACACGATGAATTGGAATAACGGATTTCGATATGGGCGTGATTCGTCGAGCGACAGGCCTGCACCGAGTGAAACACCGTGTCCCAGGTAGTTGGGCGGCGTGGGGAGCCGCCTCAAGTCCTTCTTGAGCTTCGCAACACTCTTAGCAAAACTGCTTATGTAGCGCTTGCTTTTTGTGTATGTGGATTTGATTTCCCCAACCGCGTACACCGATTCCCATGGAAAATATTGACAGCCATTTTCGGCTTCGAAAAGGATAGGCGTGGAGCTATTATCCGCAATGATAACATCGAA
>JBAPMH010000365.1:0-1536 GCA_049278515.1 Chthoniobacterales bacterium | reverse complement strand
GCGCAGAGCTTGTTCGCTAGCTCATCCGAAATGACGCGCCCGAAATGTTCCGGCGGAATCTCGTTCGTGAATGGCCCGCGGATCAGTTTCTTCAGGACGGCCGAGTCCGGAAAGGTGAGGCGGACGTGCTGGTCCCGCAGGTTCGGCACGAGCGCGAAGAGCTTGGAGAGTTTGGCCAGATAATCCTCGCGAAAAACAAAAAGTAATTTCACCGGCAACATTTCGTCGCGGAGAAGATCGGTCAGAAATTCGAGGAGCGTGTTCTGGGCCTGGATCGCTTCCGCGAATTTCTCGCGGTTTTCGGGAGCTTCCTCGAACAGGGTGATGAATTCCTCGAACTGGTCGAAGATTAACAGCGGCGCCCCGCCGGCGTGCTCGATCCCGAGACGGGTGCGCGCGTCCTTGGTCGAAAAGACGAGCCGCGTCCTCGCTTCGTCGTCGGCCGCAAAGCGCGACGGCAGAAACGGCGCGGTCCCTTCGTCCGTGAGCGCGAGCCGCTCCACGACCAGCTCGGCGCCGGGGACCGGCTGGACGCGCAAGCGCTCCGGGAGAAATCCTTCCTCGAGCATCGCGGGGATGAAGCCAGCGTTGATGACAGACGATTTTCCGACGCCCGATTCGCCGTAGAGCAGCGTCCCGCGATAAATCGAGACCAGGCGAATGAGCCGCCGGGTTTCGTCCCGCCGCTCGAAAAAGATCGGGCGATCGATGAAACGGAATTGCTCGATGCCGCGATACGGCTCGCGCGGCCAGGTCAGTTTCGGCAACTCAATCATACCGGCATCGGCGCTTTCTTGATCAGCTCGTAGAGATGGGGGACAAACGACCAGACATCCTCCATGACGAAGCGGACGTAGCGGCGCTGATCGCTCCAGTAACGGACAATGAGCTGGTCCGGTTTTGGATCGATCGAGTAGGTCTCAGGAAAAAGAGCGGGATCGAGGTTCACCCGCATTGCCTTGAAGAGGAGCCGGAGATTGTAATCGACCAGGCTGTAGCCGACGAAGAGAGTGGGCCAGCGTTTGAACCGGTAGAGAAATGTTTCGGGAACCGGATGGTAGGGAGCCTTGTCGCTCATCCTCAGGACGAACTGGATGTAATCCTCATCCGTCACGACGGCGGAATCCGGTTCGTCGATATCGCCGTGAAGTTTGCAAACGAGCGGGTTGTTCGGGGTGGGATCGTCCGTGGGATCTTTCGTCGGGATTTTTCCGGACGGACTGTAAACGCAGAGCTGCGGTTGTTTGCCGGCGGCGCGGAGGCTTTGCTCGAAGAGCTGATCGAAATTGGTGGTCATCACCAGCGGAAAATCGAGCGCAGCCAGGGCGCGGACGACGGGCGACGCGATCTTGTTCACATGGACTTCGTCCTTGATCCGCTTCATCAAACGATTGCGCGAAAGAGAGTCTTCGTAATGCCAGCCGACCCGCTTCAGGTCGCGCACGTCCCAGCCCGGGAAGCGTTTTAGATAATCGCTTTCCGCCGCCAGTTTTTCCGCGAGAGCGCCCCCGAGCGGGGGCCGGCGATCTTCCGGGT
>JBAPMH010000364.1:0-3847 GCA_049278515.1 Chthoniobacterales bacterium | reverse complement strand
AACCGTAGGAGAATGCGCCGACGAGACCGAACACTTTGGCCGGACTCGGGAATCGCGCGATGATTCCGGCAACGCCAACGACTTCGAGCAGGCAGCAACCGCCGGTGGCGAAGTCGACAAAGATGTAAGCGTAGCCGTTGTCATAGAGCCGAAGCGCCGCGGGATAGAGAAGCAATCCCGTCACCAATCCGGCACCGCCGAGGAAAAAGCGCTCCACCCGCGCGGTGGAGCGGCTGTGCCACATTCCCAGCGTCATGCCCAGGGCGAATTCGGGCAGCCGGCAGATCGCAAAACCTCCCTGAGTCCACATGCCGTTCTGCGGATAGACGACCAGCATCAGGTAGCGCGCAAGAAATCCTATGGCGCACGCCGCGAGCAGGAAATTCCGTGGTCCGAGTTTTCGCGCCGCCCAGAAGAGCAGCGGAAAGAGCAGGTAGAACTGAATGAGCATCGCGAAGTACCACCAGGCCGGGTTCAGGTAGTAGTAGTTCATCTCGATATTCACAAACCGCAGTCCGAGGAGGCTCAGGACGATGCGGCCATCGACTTGTTCCGGTCGCACGATGAAAGGTGAAACCAGGTAAACCAAATGCGCGATCCAGTACATCGGATAGAGGCGCACGAAGCGCGCGCCATACCACGCTCCCCACCTCACTGCGCCCGACTCGGCGCGGCGCGTGGTCGATTCCATGAGCGCCCAGCCGCTGAGGATAATGAAAACGCCCACGGCATGAAATCCGAGCCCTGAGATTTGAAGCCACGCATACGCGAGAATTGTCCGGGCTCCGGTGACGAGGTTGCTCCAATCGGCCGGAGGAAGCGACCCGTGCTCGAAGTAAGTCCTGAAAAAATGAAAGTAGACGACCCAGAGGATCGCCAGTCCTTTCGCAATATCGAGCCAGAGGAGCCGTTTCATTCCCGTCCGGCTGTAACAGCAGGGAAGACAGGGAGGAAGTAAGAATTATGGACCGAAATCAGCCTGACAGAAGCACCTCACTGGAAACTGAGCGCCAACCGTTCCTTTTCGAGACCAGACCCGTCGCCTTCGAAGCGTATAACGACGGAAACAGTAAAAGGAGACCGGCAATGTGATCACGCACGCTACAAACGCCGTTCCTGCCACGATGGTAAGTACCGTCACGGTTCATCAGCTCCGGAACTCGCAAGGATCACTCTGTTTCTCTTCCGCAGAGAATGCGCAAGCAAGGCAAGCATGCCGAAGAGAAAAACGCATCCCAGAGCAGCAATGTGGATGAAGCCCGGCAGTTCACCCGCCAATCATCAACAGGCCGAGCAACGTAACAGTCATTGGAGACGCAGGTCTAAGATGCGCATCGTCGTTTAGCCAATTGCTCTGCCGGCTGCACGACAAAAATCTCGGAAACTTAAGCGCACGCCGTAATGCCCGGTTGGCCATAAATCGTTGCGCGCGTCTCCACGCTAGCCCAACCTGCTTTGATTCTTCGTCCGAAAAAAGCGATGGCTCGAACCTGCGTTATTCTCAATCCTTCGGCTGGATCGGCCCGCGATCCGGATGAGCTCGCGGAACGGATCGGGCGCCTTCTCGACGCAAACGTTTACCTCACTACCAAAGTTGGTTCCGAGGCGCGGCTGACCCGCACCGCCATCCGCCAGGGCGCCGAGCTGATCGTCGCCGTCGGAGGAGACGGCACGCTCAACGGCGTGATCAATGGGATCGCGGAAAATGCAGCGAACGTGCGGGTGGGATTGATTCCGCTCGGGACGGGCAACGATTTCGCGCGCACGCTTGGGTTGCCGACCGACCTGGAGGCGGCCATCGAAGTCGTTCGCGCCGGGGAAACCCGCGCGATCGATCTGGTGAGAGTAACCAGTGACGAGGTCCGCTACTTCATCAATGTTTCCGCGGGCGGGTTCAGCGGGTTGGTGAACGAGAAGCTGACGCCGGAGATGAAAAAGACGTGGGGACCGCTGGCGTATCTGCGAAGCGCCGCCGCCGCGCTGCCGGAATTGCGCGCCTATCAAACGACACTCGCTTTCGACAATACGGAATCGCTGATGCTCGACCTTTACAATGTTGTGGTCGCGAATGGCCGCTACGTGGCGGGTGGCACCTTGATCGCGCCGGAGGCATCGGTCGATGACGGAATGTTCGACGTTATTCTGATTCAGAAACGGTCCGCGCCGGAGCTGGCCTTGCTCGCCGCGTCGGTGGCGCTGGGCACCCATCTCTCGAGCGACGCGATCGTCTTCCGGCGAGCCGCGAAACTCACCGTGAACTCGAAGCCGGGAATGTGGTTTAATGTCGATGGCGAACTTGTCGGAAATGAGCCGGCGCGTTTTGAAATTCTGCCGCGCGCATTACGTTTCGCAGTCCCAAAGCCATGAGCGATAAAATCGTCAACGCCGATCAGCTCAAAGCGATCGGGGAAAAAATGCGCGCAAGCGGACGGAAGCTTGTTCTGACGAATGGGTGTTTCGATTTGCTCCACGCCGGGCACGTCCGCTATCTCCAGGCAGCGCGGGCGCTGGGCGATGCGCTGGCCGTGGCGATTAACGGAGACGAATCGGTCCGCGCGCTCAAGGGTGATGGCCGGCCCCTGAACCGCGCGGCGGACCGGGCCGAGGTGGTGGCCGCGCTCGCCTGCGTGGATTACGTCACGATCTTTGCCGAAACCCGCGCCACCGATCTGCTCGCGAAAATCCAGCCGGCGATTTATGTCAAAGGCGGCGATTACACTCGCGAGACTCTGGACCCGGACGAGCGCACCGCCCTCGAGCAGGCCAACGCTGAGATCCGCATCGTGCCATTCGAGAAAGGTTATTCCACTTCGAGTGTGATGGAGAAGATCAGGAAGGCCGGAGCGCCGTGACGAAGCTCGCGTTGGGCATTCTCGGCTCGGGCAAAGGCAGCAATTGCCGCGCGATCCTCGAGCAGATCAGCGCCGGCAAGCTGGCCGCCGAGGCGCGGCTCGTGATCTCGGATGTGTTCGACGCCCGCATCCTCGACATCGCGCAAGAATTCGGAGTTCCAAATGCTTTCCTGCCGCCGGGAAAATTCCGGACGCGCCTCGAGCCGGTCGTCGAGGTGGAATTGGCGAAATTGCTTAACGACGCCGGCGTCGAGCTGGTGGTCCTGGCCGGATTCATGCGCGTGCTGAAAGAACCTATGCTGGCCGCGTTCCCTCGCCGCATCATCAATCTGCATCCATCGCTCCTCCCGAAATTTCCCGGCATGGAAGCATGGAAGCAGGCGCTCGAGGCCGGAGAAACCATGACCGGTTGCTCCGTCCATTATGTGGATGCCGGAATCGATAGCGGCGAAATCATCGCCCAACGCCAGGTGCCAATCGTCCCAGGAGACACGCCGGAGTCGTTGCACGCCCGCATTCAAGTGGCGGAGCGGGTGCTTTATCCGGAGGTCATTGCACGGTTCGCGGCGGTCTAACGACTGACTTTTCCTGCTCCTGATCCTGATCGTGCTCCTGATCCTTTGGAAGCGCTATGGGAGGAGTATGATCAGGATCAAGAGCATGAGCAGGAAGGATTGTTTACCTGCGTTCTGCTTTTTGATCGCGAGCGAGCAACTCCTGCAACGCCTGATCCGGCCGTTTGTCTTCGTGAACGATGGAATAAATCTGGTCGATGATCGGAGTTTCGATGTTTAACTTGCGCGCGCATTCGTAGGCGCTTTTTGCCGTCGGAATTCCTTCCGCCACCATGTGAGTGCCGGCGGCGATTTGCTTCAACGTTTCACCGCGGCCGATCCTTTCTCCGACCCGCCGGTTGCGGCTATGCTGGCTAAAGCAGGTGGCAATCAAATCTCCCGCGCCGCTCAGGCCATAGAATGTTTTCGGATTTCCTCCCA